>NZ_VPEC01000009.1:0-93479 GCF_013417355.1 Acinetobacter sp. YH12255 | reverse complement strand
AGGTTTGTCATATTGAAAAGTTTCAAGTAAGACGATCTAAACTGATTTTGAATCATATTTTTTCAGCCTTGATGGCCTACGTTGAGATACAAAAGAACCAGTTTGAGCGGATCTTTGAAAATGTATATCGTTGGCAGAAGAAATTATTTAGACCAGTTATCAAAAACTTCATTGATGACTTTATTCTCGATAAAAATCATCTGCTACCACAGAGAATCTATAAATAATAGTGCGTAAGTCCTAATTAAATACTTAATTCATCTTAAACATTTGTTATATCTATAGGTATATGCCAATACATATTCGACGAAATATGGAAGAAATCCCTATGTTTTTCGTTGGATATAAATGCTAGATTGATTCAGCAAAAAGCAGCAGAAGTGCAATAACTTTTATTTGAAATGTAAAAATTCATGGATGAGAAATTAAGAAAGATTCATAAGGAGCAGCAAAGTTGAGCGTTTCCCAAGTTAAGTCAGCAGTAAGAGCATTGGAAATCATGGAATATTTCCGCTCCGTAAAACAGTCCCGTTCAATGAGTGAAATTTCAACTGTTCTCAACTACCCGCAGTCCAGCACCACAGTTTTACTAAAAACCTTAGTCTCCAGTGGATATTTAAATTTCAACCGGACAGAACGGCTCTATTTTCCAACGTTAAAACTTTATGATTTAGGCAACTGGATTCCGTCCAGCATTTTTTCTTCTGAACTGGTTTTAGATGTTCTGCAGGATATTCATGATAAAACTGGCGAGACCGTTTCGATCACCACGAAAAATGATATTTATGTACAGTACAATAAAATCATCCATTCTGTGCATGCGCTACGTTATCACGTCAGTGAAAGTGAATTGCGCCCGCTGACCCAATCCTCAGCTGGCTGGCTGCTGATGTCGACCATGAATGATAAAGCTCTGGACAACACTATACGCAGAGCCAATAGCGTGACCCAGCAAGAAGGCTACCGTGTAGATATTACAGAAATGATGGAGCGGATCCGTCAAATCAGAGAACAAGGCTACTCATGTACCGGCAACCTGCCCTTCCAAGGCAGCGGCACCATTTCAGTTCTAGCGCCAATCAGCATTCATGGCCAGCCCGTGACCATTGGCATCGGCGGTGAACTGCAGCGTATTAAACAGAACTTCGACAGCTATCTAGATTTATTGCGCACGGGTGTTAAACGCTTAGAAAATAATAGCAACTTCCATCTGCCAATTGAAATTACGATGTAATTTTTTTCATCTTTTCATACATAAAAAAAGAGTTTTTATCTCGCAATAAAAACTCTTTTTCTTTTAAAAAAATCAAAACCTTAGGTTGGTAAATTCAATACTGCTTTGGCTAAAATGTTGCGCTGAATTTCATTTGATCCGCCAAAAATTGCCGGTGCACGCGCATCCAAGAACAAGTTCATTGCATCGACAGCGCCGCCGTCGATTTCAATATCATCATCCAAGCGAGCATCTGCGCCTGCCAGTACCAGCGTTTCTTCTGTGATGCGCTGATACAACTCAGTGGCAGCGATTTTCAGAATGGAGACGTCCGCGCCCAAATGCTTGCCTTCGCGCAACACTTTGGCATAACGCTCAAAGCTAGAGCCTAAATCATATAAGTCCAAACGCAGCTTGGCATATCGCGACAGAAAGGCAGCATCGTCAAAGGCTTTTTTATGCTCCGCTAATTTGTCTAATCGGCCCAGCGCCAATTCAGCACGTACAGGCGATCCTAAAAAAATACGCTCATGACCCAAGACAGATTTGGCAATGGTCCAGCCCTGATTCAGCTCACCGACCAAGTTTTCTTTTGGCACACGGACATTATCAAAAAACACCTCACAGAAATCTTTTTCACCGCGCAGGTTTTCAATAGGACGCACATCTACACCTGGGGTGGTCATATCTACCAACAGCACAGATATGCCCTTTTGCTTTTTGACTTCCTTATCTGTACGCACCAGCAGAAAAATCAAGTTGGCGCAGCTGCCCAGCGTGGTCCAAATTTTTTGTCCATTCACCACAAATTCATCGCCGTCCAGTTCAGCACTGGTACGTAGGCTAGCCAAATCTGAACCTGAGTTTGGTTCTGAATAGCCCTGACACCAGACGTCTTCACCAGAAAGGATACGCGGCAGATAATAATCTTTCTGCGCCTGTGTACCGTAATTTAAGAGCAGCGGGCCCACCAATGATGTACCGTGATCAGGAATGCGCGGACAGCCATTTTTTGCCCATTCTTCCACATAAATCATATGTTTGGCGGGCGTCAGCCCCATACCGCCATATTCTACCGGCCACATTGGCGCCAACCAGCCATGTTTATACAGCGCTTGATACCATTCTTTCACTTCTTCGTACAGCGGACGCTGCTTGCGCATATATCTCAATTCTTCCGGACAGTTTGCCAAAATCCATTCACGGAAAATTTGGCGGAACTCTTGATCCGATAAGCTATTCCAATCAGCCATGATTTAGCTCCTGAAATACCGGTGTGCGTTTTTCTAAAAATGCAGCCATCGCTTCTTTAGAATCAGGGTGGCGAGTCATTTGTACAGTCAGGTTTTGCTCAAAACGGTAACCGTCTTTCAATCCCATGGTTTCCACGGTATTAATGGCGCGTTTTGCCAAGCGCACAGCTGTTGGACTCTTGCTGGCAATCGAATTCGCAATTTGCATCGCTTCTTTCATCAGGTCTTCAGGCTTAGTGCAAGCCTCAATAATCCCACGCTCGTACAGTTCACGCGCACTTACTCGATAACCAGTTAAAATCATGCGGCGCGCTAGAGAGTGTGGTAATAAACGCATTGCGTGACGTGCACCGCCCATCAGGCCAATATCGATTTCAGGCAAGCCAAAAACTGCATTTTCAGAGGCTAAGATAATATCGCAGCATAAGGTCAAGCCTAGCCCTGCACCCAGTGCTACACCATTTACTGCTGCAATTACGGGAATATTGGATTCCATGATACAAAAACCCGCCTCGCGAGTA
This sequence comes from Acinetobacter sp. YH12255, assembly GCF_013417355.1. Classification (NCBI taxonomy): domain Bacteria; kingdom Pseudomonadati; phylum Pseudomonadota; class Gammaproteobacteria; order Moraxellales; family Moraxellaceae; genus Acinetobacter; species Acinetobacter sp. YH12255. The sequence continues at coordinate 90,492 of NZ_VPEC01000009.1, read as the reverse complement.
CGGCGTAAATGGCGGCTGGTTTCACCTGGCGTTGCGCCAACGCTGCCGCGCGATTTAATATCCGCCCCTGCAGAAAAGACTTTGCCTTCTGCGGTTAATACAATCACGCTGACATCGGTTGAATCATTCAGCTCATCAAACACGCTGATCAACTCTTCGACAAACTCTTTAGATTGTGCGTTGACTGGCGGACGGTTTAAAGTCACAACAGCAACGCCATTTTCGATTTCTGTTTTAATTAATTGATTTAGCATGAGAACTCCTTATTGACTCTTCTTTCCTTGGATTAATTTGCACGTTCAGTCTGAACGAATTGAATTCTTAATTTTTCAGCATCGCCGAATGAGGCGGCTAAATTGATTGCGCGCTTCAAATACAGTCCAATATCACATTCTGCTGTGAAGCCCATGGCGCCATATAAATGCACCGCGCGACGACCAATCGAAGTTGCAGATTCACTAGCGCGCACTTTAGCCGCCAGCACCGCTAAATGGCTGTCTATGCCATGTCCTGAAGCTAAGCGTTCAACTGCATTGTCAATTGCGGCACAGGCAAATTCCGCATCCGCCCACATATCTACCAAACGATGCTGAATCACTTGAAATTTAGCAATGGGCTGGCCAAACTGTTCCCGCTGCTGCATATATTCACAGGTCAATGTGACTAATTTGCTGGCAATGCCAGCAAGTTCGGAAGCCACAGCCAGCATGGCTAAATCACTGCATTGACCTAATCGCGCACTTAAATGTCCCTTTGCCAGCAGCTGTGCCGCTGGTACAGCCGTATCATTTAACCTGAGTATTGAAAGTATCGTACCGTCTACTGCGCGGTGATCTTTCCGTGAAATGCCCGAACTTTGCGCAGGCACACTAAATAAATATTGCACACCTTCAGCATCATGCGCTTGTATAATAAAATCAGATGCTTCTTGTACAGCGTCTAAATAATCACTTTTACCGTTTAGAATAAAATCCTGACCATTCAGGACTGCGGTTATTTTCCCCCCAGTCACAGGAACCACCAGCTGATCCGCATTTAACAACACAGCGGCCAAACGTGAACGCTCTTCAGATGCGTTCAAGCTATTTAAAATGGCTGAGGCAAATACCGCAGAAGATGCAATAGGTGATGTCACCAATTCCTGACCCAGCGCATGGCTAATAACTGCCTGCTCTTTAATGCTTAGCCCGGCACCGCCCTGCGCTTCGGAAAGCAATAAGCCAATCCAACCGGCATCCGCCATTTCTTTCCATTGTTTTTTGTCCAGTGCATTCTGGCTCTCTCTCAATTGGCGTAAACCTTTTGCACCAGGAAAGCCTTTTGAAAATGCAACCACACTTTCTTTAAGCATGTCCAGTACGCCGTCAGCATCATCCATCATCAGTTCTGACATTCACAAATCTCCTTTTTGCATTGCAGCAGCTTCACATCGTGTCTAGTCATTTCAAGATATTCAAATACGGAAAAAATAAATTTTCATTCAGGAAACTGAGCTGAATCAGCGGGCGTCCTTGCGTACCGAAGATCATTTTTATCGTGGTTTAGAGAATGCGGTTAAGCGATAGAATCTGTCAATTTCAAACCTAATTTTGCTTGAAATATCATGTATATGAATTTTATAATTTTTTTAAATCTACTAGGGTCTGTTGACATTTACAGGCTAAAAAAATAGCGAAGTCGTAAAATTAAATCGCCAAACCCAATTTTACTATTCGCTATGCCTCGTACCATGCTGACAGATCAACACTGTTCTAAGCTGAAATCTATTCTCTTTAATTTCGGTATCTATCTCAAACAGAATTTGAGGTTATTTTTTGAAGCAATTCTTTATAGAATTCGAACAGGGTGTCCTTGGCGTGATTTGCCTGAATATTTTGGTAAGCCAAACTCGGTCTTTAAGAAGTTTAGCCGTCGGTCAAAACAATTTAAGCTATTAATAATATTCAAATTAATATTTAAATCTACTGATTTAGAATGGGTGTTTATTGATGCTACGTTCTCTCGGGCTCATCAGCATGTTACTGGCATACAAAATAAAGCGATCTCAAAAAGTATTGGTGGCAATAGCTCTAAAATACATTTAGCTGTGGATGCTGATGGAAACCCTATTAATTTTATCGTGAGTGATGGGACAGCCCATGATATAAAAATTGTACCAGACTCAGTAGATTCATTAGATTTAGAAACGACAGAAATTTTATGTGCTGATAAAGGGTATAACTCTGAAAAACTGAGGGAAAAGATTGTTAGCACAAAGACTAAAGCGAATATTCCGAGGAAATTTAATACTAAATCGGACAATAATCATATGGATTGGCATTTATATAAAATCAGACACTTAATCGAAAATAGTTTCTGTAAGCTGAAACACTTTAGAGGAATTGCCGCCCGATATGATAAGCTGAAGGGAAACTACGAAAATGCAGTTGCCTTAGCCTGTATATTTATTTGGCTGCTGTTATGAAATGTCAACAGACCCTAATGATTTTAATAAACTAACTAGTCGGTCATTTAGAACACTTTATACAAAAAAAAATTAATGCACTTGGATTTTAGTAATTTATAGATACTCTTTGATTATTAAATTTTACACAAAAAAAGCCACATCTGGAGAGGTGGCAAAGAGGTATTTGGATTCAAGGGAATTTCTAGGATCATGTTAATCTAAGATCATCATCTTAAATCCAATATCTGAATATAAACTTAAACAACTAAGCGTAGTGCTTGTTCTAATCCGCGCTGCTTGATGCCTGCCCCTGCACCAAACCATGCTGAATCCAGCCGGTGATCCTGACTCATGGCTCTTCTTTCATGGTCACAGAATTCCGTGATGCTGCACAGCAAGCCATATGCGGTATCTTTAGCTGAACTGAGTTCTGCTCCACGGCCTTGCCCGTTAAACATAGTCATGACCTTAGACATTGCTCGTCCATTCGGTTCAGCCTTGTCTTTGCTTTGTGATTTACTGGCTACATTACGGTAAAACTGAATAATGCCATCATCCTGCTCCATTGGGCTCAGGCTACTGTTGTTGAACACAGCATCAAAATAAGCCACAGCTTCGGTCTGGGTGACTTTACGCTGGCTCAGCTGTTTCATCTCATACATGTGATCCTCCCATGCACGCACGGAAATACCTAACTGCTGTTTAATCTTCTGGGCATCGAACTTGGTGCTGTGCGGAACTTTGACCACGCCTGCACTGGTATTCTGCCCCTTGAGAGCAATCGCTAAAGTGTTGTTGCACACTACGCGGATTGAAGTAAATTGCGCTGTGGTCGCAAGCGTTCCATCACAGCCGGTTGCCAGCAGAATATAGCCATTGCTGACATCTTTGCCTTTTAAAGCTGAGCTTTGTCCAGTTTTGGCGAGTGCCCAGAATTTTTTGCCGCCTTTCAGCACACCAGCTGTTTCCAGCTCAAAGCCTGATTGTTCAGTCAGGTCTCGATAAAACTCCAAGATCTGTTTAGGTTGAACTTCCTGATAACGCTGGCTGACCACAGACAATGGTGCATGGGTATCAGAGCGGTAAAGTACACGCTGTTCTTCATAAGGCATGATGATGTTTTGCCCGCGTTCGTTTTGCGCCATATAACTGACATTGGAAGATTCAATGCGCCAGTCCATACCAGCCTGCTGTGCCCAAACTTCAATCGGCTGATTTTGTGCGAGCTGATTGCCGAGACCATGCCAAGGGGTGTCACCAACATAAGCCATTTGTTCAATTTGATGTGCCATGTTTATATTTCCTATAGATGTATGTTGAAATTCAGGTTGTTGATTAAATGTGTTTAAAGTTTGTGGCTTGAGCTTTATGGTTTTTTGGCCCAAGCAAAATGCTGCCGGCAGTCCAAACAAAGATATTGATCTGCTTGGCTGTAATAGGTTTCAAAGTAGTATTGACTGACAACCACCAGCACACCGCCAATCACCACACCTACAGCCGCTCCTGCCGCAGGCGAAAAACCGACCTTCTTAGCAAGCCTTGCTCCCAGCACAGCCATTTGTGCAGGTGAGATGCAGCGCTGAAGCTGTTCAAAGTAATTTGTGTTTGATTTGCCAGATGCGGTTTGTCTGACATTGCCGGACTTGCAGTAGGGACATTGAAGGACGGACACGATATATTCCTTGTAGATAAGTTCAGCTCTAGAGTGCTGAATAGCGGGCATAAAAAAACCGCATCCCTTAAGGACGCGGCTTAGTCAGTTCTAGATTAAAGTTTAGATTGAAACGCACTTAGTTAAAGCTGTAGCTCGCTGTTCCCTGTTGCGTTTCAACATCTACACGCACAACGTTATCGTAACCGCAGCCGGTTAATTTCAGCCTTAAGCGCAAGCCCATTTTAAAGTGCTGCGGGTATTCAAGCGCTCTGCGGTAGCCTTCATAACTGCACTCACCGTTGTTGATTAAAACGTTGGTGACATCAATCGGATCTGGACTGTTGGAACGAATGGTGATGACATGCGCCACTTGGTTTTGTGCATACCAGTTGCTAGTATCCTCTACATTCATTTCAACACTAAAAGTATTGGGATCAAGGCTGGAGCCACACCCTGACAGCATCATGCCTGCAGCAGCCGTTACTGCCAGCAGGATTGATTTAAAATATTTATTCATAGCAATCATCCTCAACAGTAGTTGTAGCTTACGCCGTAATCACCGGTCTCTAAATCAATACTGACCAGATGGATTTCACAGTCTGTACCATTATCAAATTTATAAACATAGTAACGGTTGCCCGCCTGTTCCGACTCTAATGCGCCGTGTTCCTGCAAGCTAAAGCCACTCACTGGTTTGCCCGTATCTTTCGCAGCTTTGGCAAAAACCAGCTGCTGGTACTTGTCTATGTTTTTCTGCTCAAATTCAGGCAGGTCTGCATAAGGAAGCATGGACAGCAAGGTATCTGCAGCTTTCAAGTTTTGATCAAACTCAAAGCTTAGCAATTCAGGTTCATGCTGGGCCGAACTTGAGCCCTTGCTGCCAGCAGTCAATTCCTTCAAATCAATGCCATCGACTTCCGCTGCAGGAATGCCTTCTGAAGCAGCAGCTTCTGACGCTGGCATATCATTCACGTGGGCTGCAGCTATTTGAACAGGTTTCTGAACGCTGGACTTGGTACTGAAGAAATAGAATCCGGACACGATAATAAGGGTCAAAGCCAGAATAGCCGCCAGACCCAATATGGTTTTTTGGTTCATCTCAAATCTCCTGTCCTTTAGTTCGGTACAGAGACTTGACCATTCTGAGCGTTATAGTGAACAAAGCGTGGGCAGCCGCCCTGAAAGTTCACCGTGAAATTACGCCAGCCGCGGTTTCCCGGATTGGTTTTATACATGCACTGATACACGCCGCCACCAGTATGACGCGCTTGAATCAAATAGGATTCACTGGCTTGCGAAAACCAGCCTGCCTGCGCCCATGACGCGCCTGCAAGAAGTGATGAAATCAGGGCAGTTTTTAGGAAAGTTTTTAACATAGTCATTTTCTCTTTTTACAGGCATCACCGGTCTTCTGCAGATCCGGTGTCCCCCATGCAATCTTTGTTGGAATGAATATCTAAGTTTTTGAATTTTTTATAGACGATAAAGCGTACAGATCTACTTAGCTCAAAACAGCATTAGAGATTCATCTTCATATCGGTAATATGTATTTAAAAAAGTTTTATTCTTAAAAAGTCATAGACACAGCTATGCACCACAGCACGCGGTCTAATCACCCAACGGTACAAATATTGAAAAAGAGAAAAATAAGGGATGATATTGTTGTAAGCGCATGGCGTACTCCTTTGTTTAAAAAGAATTCTACCAATTCACTGCTAATATGATGGTGGCAGAACGAAGAAGGGTTAGCAGACTGGTAACAAAGAAACCAGCACGCGCAAGCGCGTCCCCCCTCCGCCCTACCGCAAAGAAAGGGGGACGAACGGGTCCACAACATGCAAAATGAGATTTCGCATATTGTCTTTGTTAATGGGTCTGCTAAAACCCGCTGACGATGTAGGTCAGCAGGCTAAGGATAATCTGCACGTTATATAGCGTCAAGCAAGCTAAGCGAATGAATAGTGAAAATATTTAGAATTATGAAATGTTTGAATAAGAATATAGTTAGATTTAAATACAGTTTTTTAAACTGCATTCCGTTATCTTCCAAATACAACCTAATGTAGCCAATTCAATCCAAAATTTGATGAGGGGTAGGTTGTGGGGTAAAACTACAGACAAGAAAAAAGCCCTTGTAAATACAAGAGCTTAATTCAAAATTTGGCGGAAGCGGTGAGATTCGAACTCACGGAGGACTCACACCCTCGTCGGTTTTCAAGACCGGTGCATTAAACCGCTCTGCCACGCTTCCATGGGCGCAATAATACGGCGCTTTTATGTAACTGACAAGTGAAAGTTACAGTGAATCTGATTAACTGCATATAGTTTCATCAAATCCCTACAATTTGGCGGCCAATTCGGCTCCTTCACGAATGGCACGCTTGGCATCCAGCTCGGCAGCCAGTTTAGCCCCACCAATAATATGATATTGTGCCAAGGTATTTTCCCCGGCAAGTGGCATCAAATCTTTTACCGACTCCTGCCCTGCACACACTACAATACTATCCACACGCAATAATTGAGCGTGGCCATCCACCTCAATCCATAAGCCTTCATCTGTGACAGATTTATATTGCACACCGCGCAACATGCGCACCGCGTGTTTTTTTAATTGGGCACGATGTACCCAGCCTGAAGTCTTGCCTAAGCCTGCGCCAAGCGGTGTCTTTTTACGTTGTAATAAATAAATTTCACGAATAGGTGCTTCAATTTCTGCACCTTGCATGCCGCCTTCACTGACATAATTTGGATTCGGGTCTACACCCCATTCACGTTTCCATTCATTCACAGGTTGCGGCTGTACCTGATGAGGCGGCTTTAACAAAAACTCGGACACATCAAAACCAATACCGCCTGCACCAATGACCGCAACACGATCTCCGACTGGCGCACCGCGTAGTACTTGTGCATAAGACAAGACTTGCGGTGCCTGACTGCCTTCGATCTTAAGCGCTCGCGGCACGACACCAGTCGCGACAATGACTTCATCAAAACCTTCACGTTCCAGCTGTTCACGGTTCACTTGGGTATTTAATCGCACATCAACGCCGGTTTTTTCCAATTGGACTTTAAAATAACGAATCGTTTCGTGAAACTCTTCTTTCCCCGGAATGACTTTAGCCAGATTAAACTGTCCACCCACTTCATGACTGGCCTCAAACAGCGTCACATCATGCCCGCGACTGGCTGCGACTGTGGCCGCAGACAGCCCTGCAACACCACCACCGACCACTGCAATACTTTTGGCTTTTTTGGTTTTGACATAGACCAGTTCGGTTTCATAGCCGGCACGTGGATTGACCAGACAGGTTGCGCGCTGGTTTTTAAAGGTATGATCCAGACAGGCCTGATTACAGGCAATACAGGTATTGATTTCATCAACACGATTGGTCGCGGTTTTATTGACCCAGAAGGCATCTGCCAAGAATGGACGTGCCATCTGCACCATGTCTGCCTGGCCGGAAGCCAGAATTTCTTCAGCAGTATCTGGCATATTGATCCGGTTCGATGCAATGACCGGCACCGCCACGTGCTTTTTCACTTCAGCGGTATAATCGACAAAAGCTGCACGCGGTACAGAAGTCACAATGGTGGGAATACGTGCTTCATGCCAGCCAATACCGGTATTGAGTAAAGTAATCCCCGCCTTTTCCAAAGCTTTAGCCACGGTAATCACATCTTGCATGGTATTGCCATCATGTACCAGATCCAGAAGCGACAAACGGAAACAGATAATAAATTTTTCGCCAATTTCCTCACGAATCGCTTTGACAATTTCTACGGCAAAACGCATCCGGTTTTCGATCGGGCCACCCCAACGGTCAGCACGCTGATTGACATGCCGGCTTAAAAACTGATTCAGCAAATAGCCTTCAGAACCCATGATTTCTACGCCATCATAGCCGGCTTTTTTTGCAATACTGGCCGTTCTGACATAATCCTGAATGGTATTCAGAATCTGTTTATCTGACATTTCACGTGGTTTAAAGGGAGAAATCGGCGACTTGATCGGGCTGGCCGAGACCACAAAAGGCTGATAGCCATAACGTCCGGCATGCAGAATCTGCAACAGAATTTTGGCACCATGCTTATGCACTGCATGCGTCACCAAACGATGCGGCGCAATGTCCCCCAAAGTATTCATGGTACCGCCCGCCGGTAACAACCAGCCTTGACGGTTGGGCGATATTCCACCCGTAATCAGCAGACCTGCGCCACCCTTTGCACGCTCACCAAAATACGCAGCCAGTTTGGGATAATTATAAAAACGATCTTCTAGGCCAGTATGCATCGACCCCATCACCACCCGGTTCTTAATGGTGGTAAAACCCAAATGCAGTGGCTTTAAAATGTTGGCATAGCGCGTCGTAGTCATAACAAATCCCTGATTATATTTGGCTGAGCAAGTCATTCCCTTACTTTAACTGATTTTCAGTGGCTTTTTATGACCCGGAGTTCAGCATTTTCAGGCACAAATATCAATCTTTAGAAGAGGATCACTTTCTATTTGGCGGATTAATCCTGCCATTGTCGCGCGCTAGATTTCCATAATGCAATCACGCCCAATACTGTACCAATCGGAAAACTCAGGAGCATCAGGATGGCCATAATTCTGGATAAAGTCCGTCCTGAACCATTGCCCTGCTTCACCTTGAGACAGGCCTGTATATTTAAAACAATCAGTATCAACAAAATTAGTAGGATCATTCCCAGACTCAGCATGGAAATCGCGGATTGCTGATATTCCAGATATAAAAAAGCAATCGTACTAAAAACCAGCAAACCGGCATAAATCCCATGCAACAGTGCCAGCGTTTCATTCTTGGTTTTAGGATTTAAATTAGGTAAGGGTGGGATATGAGTCGCCATGCATTTATTCCTGTTTTATCTGAGTTTTTAACTTTATTCGGCTGAATATAGCGAATTTTTAATTTTTTAGCAGGATTCTGCTCAAAATCGTGCAATTTATGATTATTTAAGCCTATTGAATATAGATTTTAAAACGAGTTTTTCTTTTCTAAAGCAAACCTAAATAAATTAATGATACAATTGAGACAATATGTATTTTTTCAGGCCACCAATTCTGGCGTGCCTATTTCATATCATTAGGATGAACAATGTCTGATAATGCAACTATCTTGCAGAATGTCCCAGTAGGTAAAAAAGTTGGTATTGCCTTCTCTGGTGGTCTAGATACTTCTGCTGCTCTTTTGTGGATGAAACAAAAAGGCGCTGAACCTTATGCTTACACAGCGAACTTGGGTCAGCCAGACGAAGACGATTACGATGCGATTCCAAAAAAAGCTGAAGCTTATGGCGCAGTAAAAGCACGCTTAATCGACTGCCGTTTACAGCTTGCATTAGAAGGCATTGCTGCAATTCAATGTGGCGCGTTCCACATTTCAACTGGCGGTGTTCCTTACTTTAATACGACTCCTCTTGGTCGTGCTGTTACAGGTACCATGCTTGTCACTGCCATGAAAGAAGATGACGTCAATATTTGGGGTGACGGTTCTACTTACAAAGGTAACGACATTGAACGTTTTTACCGTTATGGTTTGTTGACCAACCCTGCGCTTAAAATTTACAAGCCTTGGCTAGACCAAACCTTTATCGATGAGCTTGGCGGCCGTGCAGAAATGTCGCAGTTCCTGATCGACAACGGTTTTGACTATAAAATGTCAAAAGAAAAAGCCTACTCAACAGATTCAAACATGTTGGGTGCGACCCATGAAGCCAAAGATCTTGAATACCTGAATGCGGGCATCAAAATCGTGGATCCAATCATGGGCGTTGCCTTCTGGAAAGATGACGTAGAAGTTAAAGCTGAAGAAGTATCGATTACTTTTGAAGAAGGTTTCCCTGTGGCCATCAATGGTCAACGTATCGAAGATCCAGTTGAGTTCATTCTTGAAGCAAACCGTATCGGTGGCCGTCATGGTCTAGGTATGTCGGATCAAATCGAAAACCGTATTATCGAAGCAAAATCTCGCGGTATTTATGAAGCTCCGGGTATGGCGCTGCTTCATATTGCTTATGAGCGTCTTGTGACCGGTATTCATAACGAAGATACCATCGAACAATACCGCATCAACGGTTTACGTTTAGGCCGTTTGTTGTACCAAGGCCGCTGGTTCGATTCTCAAGCGCTGATGTTGCGTGAAACTTCACAGCGTTGGGTGGCTAAAGCCGTGACCGGTACTGTGACTTTAGAACTGCGTCGTGGTAATGATTACACCATCATGAACACTGAATCTCCTAATCTCACTTATGAAGCTGAGCGTTTGACTATGGAGAAAGGTGATTCTATGTTCTCTCCAATGGATCGTATTGGTCAGTTGACCATGCGTAATCTGGACATTACCGATACCCGCGCAAAACTTGGCATCTATACAGAAACTGGTTTGCTTGCAGTGGGTACAGCCTCTGCAGTGCCACAACTGAAAGACAAAAACTAAGTTTTGTTTTTGTTAAAAAACCGCTCTTGATGAGCGGTTTTTTTATGGATAGTTGTTCTTGATGTTTAAAGCATCGAGCCATTGGCGGTATCTGAGTTGACGGAACGAAGTGATTGATAATAAATCTTATTGCGCCCAAGCTGCTTGGCACGATACAACGCCTGATCTGCAATTCCCAATAATATATCTTTATCAGTATCTGTTTCACCACGATAGACGGTAATGCCTAAACTGATGGTAATATGTCTCGCAACCAAAGATTTTTCATGGGGAATTTCCAGACGGTCAATCGCCTTGAAAATATTTGAAGCTACGGCATAAGCACCATGTGCATCTGTTTCTGGCAATAACACAACAAACTCTTCCCCGCCATAACGCGCCACAAAGTCCATATGACGGATCGCATTCTTGATGGTTCTGGCAATGGTTGAAATAACATCATCGCCTTTCTGATGCCCATAAAAATCATTATAGTTTTTAAAAAAGTCCACATCGATAAACAGGATCGCCAAGGCAGTGTCTTCACGACGGGCCCGTTCAAAATACACTTCAAGCGTTTCATCGAAAGTTCTCCGATTGGAAATCTTGGTCAGTTCATCATACTGGCTTAAATGTAACAATTCGGTGGTATGAATACGCTGGATCTGCTCACTGATTCTGGCCCGGATACTGTATAAAAAAATCACACGCTCACGCGCGAAAATCATATGACTAATTACATAACCCAGTAAGCAACTCCCAATCAGAATTCGCCCAAAAACCAGCGGATTAAAGTCTATGGCCATGATTGATAATACAATAATGGTCGTTGCTGCAGCGACCAGTCCGGTGACCAGCATCTGTACAGGCTTAATACCGGTCAGGATATAACCCAGAATATAAATAATGGTGACGATTGCCATCGACTGATGTTGTAACGCTGGGGTTTTAACCAACATCGTGATACAGGAAATCGACACCAGCATCCAGAATACCAACAGCATCGAAGCCTGTGGAAAAAAGCGCTTGATCTTGGGTAAACAGGAGAACATATAAAAGATGATTAATGACACGCCGCCATTGAGCAGGCCCAGCATACACAGGACAAAATCATGTACGAAATATTCTTTGCTGATGCTCCAGTAATCTGTAGGAATCATTACCACTAAAAAAAGAAAATAGGCTAGTACTCCAGCCCACACATATTTTTCGACATGTTTGCGGGCGCGTTCCAGATTTTTGGTCCAGAATTCTTGTTCCAGATTTTGAGGGAAGACCGGGCCTACACGCTGGCTTTGGCGTGTAATTAATTCTTCTATGTTTTCCTTGTCATCTTGTAATTTCGCTAAACTGTACTTGTATTCCATTGCAAGTATTTATGTAATTTTTTTAGTAATTTTAAAATAACATACTTTTTCAAATTAATTTATAGATATCCCTTATTTTGTAGCGCTTTCTCATTACCATTTTTGCTATAGATGGATTATCATTTGTTTTATTTGTTCGACTGAATTTGCCTTGAATACGATTACGATTCTCCAGCCAGATGATTGGCACGTTCACCTGCGTGATGGTTTAGCACTTCAACGTACTGTTCCCGATTTAGCCAGACAGTTTTCTCGCGCAATCTGTATGCCGAATCTGGTACCACCTGTTAAAACCGTTGAAGAGGCCAATGCCTATCGTGAACGCATCATGGCGCACGTACCTGAAGGGATAAATTTCGACCCGCGTATGGTGCTGTATTTCACAGACAACACCCCGGCAAGTGAAGTTAAAAAGATCAAAGAATCTGCGCATGTCAATGCCATCAAGCTCTATCCTGCGGGTGCAACCACCAATTCTGATAGTGGTGTCAGCGACATGAGCAAAGTGTATGGCGTAATTGAGCAGCTTGAAGAGCATCAGGTACCTTTATTGCTGCACGGTGAAGTGACACATAATCATGTCGATATTTTTGACCGTGAAAAGCGCTTTCTGGATGAAGTCCTCGCACCCTTGCTCAGACAGTTCCCTAAGCTGAAACTGGTGTTAGAGCACATTACTACCAGCGAAGCAGCAAACTTTGTGCTTGAGCAAGACCGTAATGTCGCTGCAACCATTACGCCGCAACATTTATTGTTCAACCGTAATGACATGCTGGTGGGTGGCATCAAGCCGCATTTCTACTGCTTGCCAATTTTAAAACGTCAAACCCATCAGCAAACCTTGCTGGAAGTGGCGACTAGTGGCAATCCTAAATTTTTCCTAGGCACGGACAGCGCACCACATTCAAAAAATGCAAAAGAAAATGCGTGTGGCTGTGCAGGATGTTATAGTGCGCCGACTGCCATTGAGCTGTATGCTCAGGCATTTGATCAAGTGGGTAAAATTGAACGTCTGGAAGGTTTTGCCAGCCACTTTGGTGCAGACTTCTATGGCCTGCCACGTAATACCAGTACCATTACACTGGTTAAAGAAGATCAAGTAATCCCTGAAAGTTTAGACTATTTGGATGGTGAACAGATTATTCCGCTCTATGCGGGTAAAACCATTCAATGGAGAAAAGTGTGACAAATGAAACCCTCCCAATCATTGGTCAACGTTTTCGTGGATTCTTACCTGTAGTTGTCGATGTCGAGACGGCAGGTTTTAATGCACAGACTGATGCATTGCTGGAAATTGCGGCCATTCCGATTGTTTATAATGAGGATGGCCAATTTGTGCCGGGCCAAGCTTACCATGCACATATCAATCCTTTTGAAGGGGCCAACCTCGATCGCAGGTCACTGGAATTCATCGGCATTGATCCATCGAATCCGATGCGGATTGCCATGGCTGAAGATGAAAAAACCGCATTAAAGCGTATTTTCAAATCGGTCAATGACGTGCGCCGTCAGCAAAACTGTACCCATGCGGTTTTGGTGGGTCACAATGCACATTTCGATTTAGGTTTTGTTCAGGCAGCAATTGCCCGTACCGGCACCAAAAACCAGAACCCGTTCCATAGTTTTTCTGTGTTTGACACGGTGACCTTGAGTGCGGTGATGTTTGGTCAAACCGTACTGGCGAAATCCTGTATTCAGGCCGGGATCGATTTTGATGGCAAAGAAGCTCACTCTGCGTTATATGACACACAGAAGACGGCTGAACTGTTTTGCTATATTTTAAACAAACTCGCGCCTCACCTGCTTGACACTCTGGTGGCGGATCAATAAGATACCGCCATCTTCTAAACGTCCCTATCGTCTAGAGGCCTAGGACATCGCCCTTTCACGGCGGTAACCGGGGTTCGAATCCCCGTAGGGACGCCATATATTTTCCTCCCTTTTCATATTTTTATTTTTCAGCGACTTAAGCTGCTTAAATCTTACACATTTAAAGCCCAATTAATGCAAATAATTCTCATTACTATTGATTGTAGCAATCAAGTTAATGATAATCGCTTTCATTATCTTTCAAAGATTTAACCTTCTCATGCGTTTTGCCTACTCTTCACTTTCACTTGCTATATTGGCAGCTTTATCAACCTCTAGTTTCGCAGAAGAATCCAGTTATCAAGAATCTGTCCCCAATAAGGCAACGCTTAAGTTCAACACGATTATTGTCGAAGCTCAGCAAGGAAATGAAGTTGGGAAAACGGTTTATAGCAAAGAAGATTTAGCAAAAACGCCGAATAGCTCAAAGAATATAACTGATTTTTTAAAGGTGAATCCGAATGTGCAGTTTAGCCAATCACAGTTAGCAGCAGGCTCACAAGGTGAACTTAAACCCTCTGAAATTTCTATCAATGGTGCTCAAACCTTCCAAAATAATTTTATTGTGAATGGCGTATCCAATAACCTATTAATTAACCCTGCTGATGGTCCAAGTAACTACAATACATTTAGCACTGGCTCTCAAGCGATGGCTGTCAATACAGACTTACTGTGTGATTTGGAAGTACTCGACAGCAATGTTTCTGCTGAATATGGTCAGTTTACCGGTGGCGTGGTCAATGCAAAGACCTGTGCACCACAAACTGAAATTAGAAAAATTCATGGTACTGTCACATATGATTACACAGAAAGTGACTGGGCTCGCTTTAATGCTGTTAGCCCATTAGAAGAAGAGCTCTTTGAAGAGCCGACTGAAGCCTATCAAAAGGAATATACCAAACAAGGTTTAAGTGCCAATATTTATGGCAAGCTTTCAGAGCAATGGGGGTTTAATAGTTATGCATCAAAACGTAAATCTATTATTCCTGTAATGAGTGGTTATGATGACCCGAAAAAAATTGATCAAGAACGCAGTAATACCAACATTGGTTCAACCTTCTTCTATAACCCAAGCGAGACAGTGAAAGCTAAATTTGGATTTGATTATGCTTTACTTGACAGCTTGAATTATGCTGAAAGCCGTCGCAACTCAGCCAGTACGCTTGACACAGAAACGACAACAATGTTTTCAGAGTTAGAACACCACATAGGATCTGTAACATTAACGCATAAACTCAACTTCCAAAGTGCTGATAATGTCCGAAACTCAGAAAACAACTATGGTTTTATTTGGCATTATGCTGAAGGCAGTAAAGATTGGACCGACTCAAAAACCGTATCTGAAGGTACGCTTTTTGGTCAGCTAGAACAAAATCAAACTGCGCTCAACTACGACTTAAAAGCAGCCTTTGATCCATTCAAAATTGGTACGACTCAGCATAAGATTACAGCGGGTACAGGATACACTCATGCAGAAGTGGATTGGAAACGTGCCTCTGATGTATATATGTCAAATGTTTCAGCTGTCAATATGAAAAATTTAGCTAACAATACCTGTTTAGCTGATGATGCTTTATGCGATGCGACACCCACGATTCAAGGTTGGACAGGACAATATGTCGCTGCAGGTTCATTGTATAAAGCTGGACAATTCTCTGCTCAACAAGACCGCTTCAATGCTTTCCTTGAAGACAACATTCAATGGAACGATCAATTATCGACCCGAGTAGGTGTCCGTGCCGACTACGACTCTTTAAGCGGTAATTTCAATATTTCTCCACGTAGTTCCGTGTCTTATAAGCCCTTTGCGAATGACAAACTGCAATTTTTAGCAGGCTGGAATCGTTACTATGGTCAGCAAACATTAGGCACCGAACTCAACGATGGTATTGGTGAGTTGATGTATAAATTCTCACGTGAGAATCCGCAGGCGGACTGGGTCACATCTGCAACGAACTCAGCAAATGCCACACGTCGCTCTGACCTAGACACACCATTTAGTGATGAAACTGTTTTGGGTATCAACACCCAATTACATTCTTGGGATTTAGGTCTTAAGTGGGTGAATCGCAAATACCAAGATGAAATTTCACGTACCCACACCGATATCCCAAAAGATGGTTTCAACTTCTCTTATGAATATAGCAATGATGGTCATGGTGAAGCCGACATCTACACACTCACATTAAAAAATCGTGAAGCTTTGAAATTCGCTAGTACACAGCATTTCATTGCTTTTGGTTTTGACTATAGCGATGTATTCCGCAGTTATACCGATTATACCGACAAATTCATAACCGCAGATCAAGATGAACTCGTGTCCTATAACGGTAAAATTATGCATTGGTCAGAGCGTCCTGCACAAAACTTCAACCAACCATGGACTGCCCGTGTAAATTGGGATATTGCTTTCGATCACGCACCAGTAAAACTTTCAAACTTCTTTAGCTATAAAGACAGTTACGACGATATGATCACAGTGACCAGTAAAGATGACAAAGTAGAATATGAAGGTAATCTTCTTGATACTTATATTGCTTCTGAAATTAAACCTAAATTTATCTTGGATATGCGTACAACTTATGATTGGAAACTTTCAAAAGATTTACATGCAATCTTTGGTTTAACTATTAACAATGTAACTAACCGCACCAACACGTATACCACCAAATCAACAATCGCAAGCAAACCAAGAGTTATGACTGAAATCGGCCGCCAGTTTATCGCCGATGTCACTTTCAAATTCTAAGTTTTATAAAGAGCACTCCGGTGCTCTTTTTAATTTGCTTAGGCTATAATTAATGCAATTTCGTACTTTGTCTATGTGCCATGTTAAAAAAGATCTTACTGGTTTTACTGATTTTAGCTCCTTCACTGCTTTATCTTTATATCGTGAACCGTGAAGAGAAAGTAGAAACACCTGTCGAGCAGACTGCTCCTGCGCATAACTCGACAGAATACCAAACACCCGATCATTAAAATCTGGCTGTTTTAAACTCCTGCCAGCCGCGGGAGTTTCATTTTCCGCCTAAATGACGAGCAAATAAGCCCAATCATTCGACTTATTTAAGCCCTCAATAAAATTAATGCATTACTCCTGTTTAATGTTTGAACTTTTAGCGCTTTTTTATATAAAAGCCTTTTGACAAAAACCAATTGAGTCCTTAATATACGCATCACCTCGCAACGTCCCTATCGTCTAGAGGCCTAGGACATCGCCCTTTCACGGCGGTAACCGGGGTTCGAATCCCCGTAGGGACGCCATCTATCGATCGCATACGATCAAGCCTTATTCAAAATTATTATTAATACATTGCAGATTTGTAGTTTTTCACTACAATAACTCGCTTCATTCTTCTGATTTTTTTCAACTCCTATGCACTCATCTCCGAATGATGCTACGCATCAGGGCAATTCTGCGCCTTTAAAACGCGCTATGAGTACTCGACATCTGGTCATGATTTCGCTTGGTGGCGCAATCGGAACAGGCCTATTTTTAGGGTCGGGTGAAGTCATTGCACAAACGGGGCCTGTAGGTGCCATTATTGCTTATCTCCTGGGCGGCATTATCGCTTACATGGTTATGCTCTGTCTGGGCGAACTTGCTGTTCATATGCCAGAATCTGGTTCATTTGGTGCTTATGCCAAACGTTATATTGGACCGGGTACAGGCTATACCATCACTTGGTTATACTGGCTGACCTGGTCTGTCACTCTGGGAACCGAATTTACTGCAGCCGCCTTGCTGATGCAGGAATGGTTCCCGGATATTTCCATGTGGTTATGGACCATTATTTTTGGTGTCTTTGTATTTAGCTTAAATATGATTTCGACCAAATGGTTTGCCGAATCCGAATTCTGGTTGGCACTGGTGAAAGTAGTCACTGTTGTTGCCTTTATTGTTTTGGGCTTACTGGCCATCTTTGGTGTTTTGGGCTATCAGGGCTACGAAGCTGCGCCTCTATTTACCAACCTGACGGCCCAGGGCTGGTTCCCTGAAGGTCTATTCCCAATTTTTGCGACCATGCTGATCGTGAACTTTGCCTTTTCGGGTACAGAGCTGATTGGTGTTGCGGCGGGTGAAACTGAAGATCCTGCGAAAAATGTCCCTAAAGCCATTAATACTGCAATTTTCCGCTTATTAATTTTCTTTGTGGGGACGATTATCGTAGTGACGGCCTTACTCCCACATCAGGAAGCTGGCTTGGCAGCTGAAGGTGTCAGTAGCAGTCCATTCGTAACAGTATTCCAGCACATCGGTATTCCTTATGCTGAAGACATCATCCGCTTTGTGATTATCACTGCGTTACTTTCTGCTGCCAACTCGGGCTTATTTGCCGCTTCTCGTATGATGTGGTCATTGTCCTACAGCAAACAGTTACCTGCCGTATTCTCAAGACTCAATGCTCGCGGTGTACCGTATATTGCAGTCATGGTGACCATGCTCGGTGCATTGCCAGGCCTGCTGTCTGAACAGTTTGCGCCAGAAACCATCTTTACCAACCTACTGGGCATTGCGGCGTTTACCATGGTGGTGGTCTGGATGAGTATTTGTTTAAGTCAGTTCAACTTCCGCCGGCAGTGGTATAAACAGGGTCGCACGGTCAAAGAACTGGGCTTTGCAGCACCATTGTTTCCGATTGTGCCGATTTTAGGCTTTGTGTTCTGTTTTATTACCTGTGTCAGTATGGTCTTTGATCCATCAATGCGCATCAGCTTCGTAGGATGTTTGCTGTTTATTGCAGCGTGTTATGCAAGTTATTATGCCTTTTATCACAACAAGTCTTAAGCATCAGTTTTAAAAGAGCGGCTCCGGCCGCTCTTTTTTGTCTATACTGATTGTATATTGGGCAGCTTCAATGGTGCGTCGATGAAAATTGTGTTTATTCACGGCATGAACAAGCAACAGTATACGGCGCCTTCATTACGCCAACATTGGCTGCATCTTCTCAAAAGAGGCCTCAGAAATAACCCGCAACAGCAAGCCCGTTTTAGCTATTTAAAACGGCATATCCGTATCCCTTTTTATGGTGATTTACTCTCTCGACATCATTTGCATAATCTGCTCAATGCCAGCACCTTAATGCCGCAGCAATGGCCGCATTTCCCTTTTCTACATCCGGCACAGCTGCAACCGGCATCGCCACCAGACCAGTGTACCTATCAAATTTGTGACGTCCCGCAGTCGAATATTGATGATGTCCTGAATTTCAATCAAAAACTAAAGTTCATCACAGCATTAAGCAAAGATATTGCCTTGCGGGATTTTGCGGTACTCATTAATTATTTCCCCAGTTTACACGCCAGTTTTTTGCATAAGTTCCTGCTGGAAACCTATCTTTATTTGGCCAATCCGACTTTTATGCAGGAAGTTCATCGGCGCATTCATCATCAACTGCATAGCAGCAAACCACAGATTCTGGTGGCACATTCGCTGGGCAGCGTGATCGCCTATAATTATTTGCTTCAACATCCAGAACTGAATATCCAGCGTTTTATTACCCTCGGATCACCACTGGCATTTCGTGTCATTCAGGCGCATCTTCCGCAACCAATGATAAGACCTGCTGCAATTTCAGGCGATTGGATAAATTTCTATTCACATGATGATTTTCTCACCGCATTTCCACTCTCAGCAGCTTCATTTAATTTTCAGCCTGCCATTATCAATCAGGAAATTCGTACCTTTGTACAACGTCCACATTATATTGCGGGCTATTTACAGCATCCCCAAGTGTTAGCTGCCATGCTGGAATTGCTTAAAAATTCAGCTTAATTTAAATCATTTTCCATTATTTCAACAATATTGTTTTAAATTTACGCACTCAATCCAGAAAATAAAAATTTTTATAGAAATGCGTTTGACACCCCCCTATTTTCACCCTATTATACGCCCACCTCTGAAACGTCCCTATCGTCTAGAGGCCTAGGACATCGCCCTTTCACGGCGGTAACCGGGGTTCGAATCCCCGTAGGGACGCCAATTTTCAGAAGTACATTTTATTAAGTCCCTATCGTCTAGAGGCCTAGGACATCGCCCTTTCACGGCGGTAACCGGGGTTCGAATCCCCGTAGGGACGCCATTACTTCAAGTTAAAAGTAAAGGTTTTAAAATTTATCTTCTGTACTGTCCCTATCGTCTAGAGGCCTAGGACATCGCCCTTTCACGGCGGTAACCGGGGTTCGAATCCCCGTAGGGACGCCATATTCGAGATGGCAACATCTCAACAAAAAAGCCCGGGCATTGCGACTTG
This sequence comes from Acinetobacter sp. YH12255, assembly GCF_013417355.1. Taxonomy (NCBI): domain Bacteria; kingdom Pseudomonadati; phylum Pseudomonadota; class Gammaproteobacteria; order Moraxellales; family Moraxellaceae; genus Acinetobacter; species Acinetobacter sp. YH12255. The sequence goes on along the minus strand of NZ_VPEC01000009.1, from coordinate 70,465 downwards.
GGCTTTTTTGCATTCTGAATATTTAAATATAATTTTTTACCACTCATTAAAATATGCTCTTCGTTACATAGGCTGCCATGTAATTCATATTTTACAATTTGCATTCTTTTAACATTTCTATTCATATAAATATCCGTTCATTTTCATTTAAAGCAATACACCAATAAATTAGAACAAAAATTCAACATCTAGACGTCAAGTCGCACGTTAAGGTAACTGAAGAGATATCTGCAAGGATCAGATTATGTTCGTCAGCACAGAGTTAAGTTTGCCTTTATCGCCAAATAATAATCATAATTATCAATTTAAAAGCTTTAAGGATTGGGTCGACTTTTTTCAAGATACTGAAATCTCGACGAATATCAAAACCGAACAAGCTGAATCTTATTTGAGTGATCTGATTAAAAAACTGAATATAGAAACACTTGAATGGCTGGATCAACCGGCACAAGTTGAACAGCATCTTTTAGAACAACATCATCAAATTTGTGCCAAGTTTCAGGCTTATCTGGGACGGCGTAAACAACATCAGGCCCGGGAGTATTTCCCAACGGTTTCACATGCTTTCGAATTTCTATCCAAGGTTACACCGGTTAAACTGGTCGATGGTTCCTGGTTATATTCCACCGTACATAACTGCAATCAACCCAAGCTGAAAGATTTGATCTATATCTATCTGGAAGAACTGGGTCTGGGACATCCACGTGCCAATCATGTCACCATGTATCAGCACCTGTTAAGTCACTATGAGCTGAACAGTTATGCCGAACAACTGGATGCCAGTTATTATGAGCAGGCCGCGGTACAGTTAGCACTGGCTTATGCGCCGGCCAAATACTTGCCTCTGGTGATTGGTTTTAATCTCGGCTATGAACAGTTGCCGCTGCATCTACTCATTACCAATTACGAATTGGCTGAACTCGGGATTGATCCCCATTATTTCAATGTGCATATTACGATTGATAATGCCCACAATGGCCATGCACAAAAATCCCTGCAAGCCTTTATCCAGCATTATGAGAATGCGGAAGATCCGGAGACTTATCTTGATTTGATCAAGCAAGGCTATCTGCTCAATGACATCGGTAAAAGTTCTTCCCAGATTGTGAAAGAGCTGGATATTGAGCGCATGGCCTTAAAAGTATTCCAGAACAAGGCACTGATTGGCCAATATATTCATAATCAGAAATGTCAGTTTAGTGGCAAGACTATCAATGACTGGTTATCTGATTCGGCACAAATTTTCAAGTTCCTGAACGTGCTGATTGAGAAAGGCTGGATTATTAAAGATGCTCCTGTTGAACAGAGCCGTTTCTGGAAAATGATTGATCATCCTGAAGGTAAAATGTTTGGTGTGTTTAATGCAACTGAAAAACAGATCATTAAAGACTGGATTCAGGGGGCAACTTTAGCGACTCGGCTGTCTTCACGCAGCGCAGCGCCGTCTCAGGCGAAAGTTGAACCTGCCTTAAGCCGTATGGATCAACAACGTTTAAATCAGTTAAAAAATCGCTTTATGCGCTGTGAAGGTGCGGAACAGAAAATTGACTTGCTGATTCCCTATACTTCACCGCATATGCATCATACTGAAGTGGGTTTATGGGCAACCCGTCAACTGGGACAGTTATTATTTCCTTTCCAGACCCAGGCGATGCATTATTCTTAACTATGTGATGAATAAAAAACCGGGCATTCTAATTGCCCGGTTTTTTATGCTTAGATGATAAATTTAAGCCGATTTACGCGAATTCAACTGCCCTTTAATTACGGCTTTAACATTGCCTTTAAGGTAGTTCAAAAAGACTTTTAACGGTGACAGTTTTGGATTCGGCTGTTTACCTTTGCAATTTCCTTAAACTGCGCGGCATACCAGATAATTTCCATAATCGCCATTTTGTCAACCAGCGGAATACCGGTTTTAATTTTCTCAACCGCATAACGTACATCTTGCCCTGCAATCAAACGATCACCCAGATCCGGCTCTACCGCAAAAGGTCGGGCGATGCCAACAAAATCACATGCACCACTGTCGAGTGCAGCATTCATGCCGTCGACGGTTCTAAAGCCACCGGTCACCATGATATGGCAATTGACTTCCTGACGGATCTTTTCAGCAAAGTCGAGGAAATAGGCTTCACGGGCAATGGTTGAAGCTTTGCGTTTGTCTTCTTTTACACCAGCCATGGCAGGCGCTTCATAGCTGCCACCGGACACTTCAATGATATCAATCCCGGCTGCATCCATCGCCTTAAAGACATAGATCACATCTTCTTCACTTATACCACCGCGCTGAAAGTCAGCAGAATTCAATTTGACTGAAATAATGAAATTTTCTGAGCTTGCAGCACGGACAGCCTGATAGGTTTCCAGCAGAAAACGGGTACGGTTTTCAATACTGCCACCCCATTGATCCTGACGCTTATTGGTCAGCGGTGACAGAAACTGGCTAATCAGATAACCATGTGCCCCATGCAACTGGACGCCTTCAAAACCGGCCTTTTCACAAATTTGCGCTGAAGTGGCAAAGCGCTGGATAATCTCCAGAATTTCAGTTTCAGTCAGCGCACGCGGTGTGCCGAAGCTGACGGCCAATGCCGGACTAAAAGGCACGGCCGACGGCGCAACTGTTTCTTTATTTAAGCCTTTGGGACACTGACGACCCGGATGTGACAACTGCACCAGTTGTACCATACCCTGCTGCTTGCCCACTTCCGCCCAGACTTTAAGCTGCTCCAGATCACGCTCGGTTTCTACCACCACCACGCCCGGCTCATTCTTGGCACGAAAGTCCACCATGACATTGCCGGTAATGGCACAGCCCAGTCCACCTTTGGCCCAGGCTTCATACAACTTGAAATGTGCCTGATTGGGCTGGCCGGCATCATTGGCCAGCGCCTCACTCATAGCGCCTTTAATAATACGGTTTTTGAAATTGGTATGACGAATTTGAATGGAATCGGCCAATTGGGTCATGATCTGTCCTGATATTACTTTTATTTTGTACTCGTTTATAACGCAAGTCAGGATAATTGACAATTCAACTTGTCAAATTTACACAATTTTCATCTGCTTATTTTTACGATGATTAAAAAGTTTCGTGATTTATTGTCTTGGATCAAAAGCATCACGCACTGCTTCGCCAATATACATCAGCAAACTCAGCACAATGGCCAGACTAAAGAAAGCTGATAAAGCCAGCCACGGCGCATTTAAATTATTTTTGGCTTGCAGCAACAGCTCTCCTAAAGAGGCTGTTTCCGGTGGTAGCCCATAGCCTAAAAAATCCAGAGCCGTCAGTGCGGTAATATTGGCAGTCAGCATAAAGGGAAGTTGTGACAGACTTGAACCGATGACATTCGGCAATATATGCCTGAACATGATTCGCCCATCTCCTGCACCCATACTTCGTGCCGCCCAGACGTATTCCAGATTGCGTGCACGCAGAAATTCAGCCCGTACCATGCCCACCAGAGTGGTCCAGCCAAACAACAGCATGATCAGAAATAGCCAGTAAATATTGGGACTAAACAGACTGACCAGCACCATGACCATAAATAGCATCGGCAAACTGCTCCAGACTTCGAGCAGTCGTTGCCCGATCAGGTCGATCCAGCCGCCATAATAGCCCTGCACAGCCCCCAGCAAAACTCCAATCGCCGCCGACAATAAAGTCAGCGCAAAACCAAATAAGAGTGAAACCCTCAAGCCATACAGAATCCGCGCCAACACATCACGACCCTGATCATCTGTTCCGAGCCAGTTTTGTGCACTTGGTGGCGAAGGCACCGGAACAGCCAGTTCCAGATTCGGGCTTTGATATGAAAATGGAATAATTGGCCAGATCGCCCAGCCTTTTTCTGCAATCAACTGTTGAACGGCAGGATCTTTATACTCGGCTTCGGTTTCAAATACCCCACCAAAAACGGTTTCCGGATAAGATTTTAAGATAGGCAAATACACTGCATGATCATATTTCACCAGCAAGGGCTTATCATTGGCAATCAGTTCTGCGCCCAAGGACATGATAAAAATAAGGCCAAACATAATAAAACAGCCAAATCCCAGCTTGTGCTGCTTAAAGCGTTGCCAGCCTAATTGCATCAAGGACGACATTAGGAGGATCCCCGACGTGAACTGAAATGAATCCGTGGGTCGATCAGTTGATACAGCAAATCGCTTAATAATCGCAATATCAGACCAAGCAAAGTAAAGATAAACAGAGTACCGAAAATCACCGGATAGTCGCGCTGGATGATCGCCTCAAAACCCAAAACACCTAAACCATCGAGATTAAATATAATCTCAATAAACAGGTTGCCGACGAAAAACACCCCAATTAATACTTCTGGCAAACCTGCGATCAACACTAACATCGCATTTCGGAACACATGCCGATACAGCACTGCGTTTTCATTTAATCCTTTGGCCCGCGCAGCCAGAACATATTGCTTACTCAGCTCTTCCACAAAAGAAAATTTCACCAGATAAGTCAAACTGGCAAATCCACCCAGCACCATGGCCAACAATGGCAATGCCATATGCCAGAAATAATCCTGAATTTTCCCGAAAAATGAGAGTTCGGCAAAATTTTCAGAGCTGACTCCCTGTAAGGGAAACCATTGCAGAAAAGATCCACCGGCAAAAAATACAATCAGTAAAATCGCAAAAATAAAGGCTGGAATGGCATAGCCCACCGCCAGCATTAAAGAGGTGATCTGATCAAAAACACTGCCATGTTTTCTGGCTTTGCCGATGCCTAAAGGGATAGACACCAGATAGATGATTAAGGTACTCCACAGACCTAAAGACAGCGATACCGGTAGTTTTTCCCAGATCAGATCAGTCACAGCCTTGTCTTTAAAAAAACTAGTGCCCAGATCAAACTGGGCATAGCGCCTTAACATGTCCCAAAAGCGGATATGGGCAGGCTGATCAAAACCATATTGAATATTGATCTGCTCGATCATCTCAGGGGTGAGGCCTTGCTGCCCCTGATACTGTAATCCGGTATGTGTCAAGCCATTGACCTGTTGTGCCTGATAAATCGCTTGTTCCACCGGCCCACCCGGTGCCAGCTGGATCACCATAAAGTTAATCAGCAAAATGATCAGCAAGGTTGGAATCATTAGCAACAGACGCTTGAGTATATAAGTGCTCATGGCACTCCCTGATAGGCTTGGAGCTTAATGCTGTTTGAAATAATTGGCCACACGTTGAGCCTTTGCCGCATCGACCCACCAGTAGTCAATGCCCGCGGAGAGCTTAGGTTTAAGCTTGGGCTGCTGATACATGTTCCAGTAAGCATACCAGTATTCACCCGTACCATAAGTCGGAATATGATAATAACCTGCCCGCAGCAAACGGTCTAAAGCTCGGGTACTGTCAATCACCTGCTCCCGGTTCTGCGCCTGAATTACTTGCTTAATCACCGCATCAATAGCAGGATTCTGAATACCGGCATAATTATAGTTACCGACCTGCTTGGCAGCCTGACTGCTCCAGAACTGTTTTTGTTCCTGCCCCGGTGTCAGGGACTGTGGCATGCTGTCGACAATCATATCAAACTGGTAATTTCGTAGCCGTTCATAATACTGCGCGGTTTCGACCATACGAATATTCGCCTGAATCCCCAAACGTTTTAAATGACGTAAATAAGGCATCAGATGACGCTGCTGTTCCACCTGATGCAGCAAAAATTCAATCTTGACCGCTTGACCGGAAGCATTGACCAACTGCCCCTGTTGATAACGATAACCGGCTTTTAACAGCAATTGACGGGCTTTTAATAAATTCTGCCGGTTAAACCCTGAGGCATCGGATTGAGGATATTGCCAGTCCTGAAGTACAGCCTGACGCTGAACCGGATGAAGCTTCTGCAAATGAGGCTTTAAAATTTGCAGCTCTTGGGCACTCGGCCGTCCACGAGAAGCCAGCTCGCTATTGGAAAAAAAGCTGTTCAGACGTTGATATTCACCATAGAACATGGCTTTATTCAGCCATTCAAAATCGTAAGCGAAACTTAAGGCCTGACGGAAGCGAATATCGGCAAAGGGCTGACGCCGGGTATTAAAGACCAGACTCTGGGTCGGGACCGGATTTTGATGCCGAAAACGATAACGTTTGACTTGTCCTTGCCGAACCGCAGGAAATTGATAATCCCTGATCCAGCGATTGACCTGTTTTTCCTCATGCAAAGTAAATTGGCCCGATTTAAAGGCTTCGAACTTGATTTCCGGACTACGATAATAACGATACTGGATCCGGTCAAAATTATAACGACCGCGATTCACCAATAGATCTTTGCCCCAATATTGAGGATTGCGCTGATACGAAATACTGCGGCCGGGATCTATGCGTTCAATCACATAGGGCCCTGAACCCAGAATCGGTTTCAGCGTCAGGTCTTTAAAATCACGCCCTTGCCATTGCCGTTTAGAATAAATGGGCATCTGCGCGACAATCATGGCCATTTCCGGATTATGCCCGGATTTAAAATGCATTTTGATTTTTAAAGGTGACAGCACTTCCAGCTGATGTATATCTGCCAGATACATTTGCAAGCCAAAATTGGACTGGGTCTGATAAAGCTCAAAGCTATATTTGACATCTTCCGCAGTTAAGGGCTGACCATTGCTAAAGCGCGCTTTCGGATTTAAATGGAAAATGATAAAGGCGGTTTTCTTGGGGTCAAAACTGACTTTTTCCGCCAGCAAGGGATAATACACCCCGGGCTCATCCAGTGATTTCGACAGCAAACTGTCAAAAATATAGTTGATCCCTTCAGTGACATTGCCTTTGCCATTCATGCTATTTAAATTATCAAAGCTGCCATCGGCCGCCAGAATCAGTGCACCACCTTTGGGGGCTTGCGGATTGGCATAAGGTAAGGATTGCAGATGGCTATATTTCGGTGGGCTATGTAGCGCAATATAAGGCGTGGTGATCAGGGCTGCCCAACTGGTATTCATTACCAGCGGGACAACCATGCTTAAAACAAATAAACTAAAAAATCTCACGATGAATGAATTAGTTTGGCACTTTAATCACATCACCAATACGTAGTTGTGTATTCGGTTTGAGATCATTCATTTCCGCCAGTTGATTGCTGTTCATGCCGTAACGTGAGGCCAGACCGATCAAGGTATCGCCGCGTTTGACTTTATAATCAGTCACCAGTTTTGGAATCTGGATGGTTTGACTGACACGCAATCCGGCACGTGGACTGAGATTATTTAACTCGGCCAGTTCGGTGACCGTAATTCCTAAACGGCTGGCAATCGCATTCAGGGATTCGCCTGACTTGACGGTATAAGATTCAGTTGCTCTAGAAGACACAGGCTTAGCTGCCACTTTCACGTCTTCTGCTTTTTTATCCGTCGGAACATCACCCACAATTTTTAAACGCTGACCAATACGGACGTTACCATTGGCATTCAGGCCATTTAAATCGGCCAGATACTTGACCTGAAGATGATACTGACGCGCAATAGAGCTTAAGGTTTCACCCGATTTCACCACATGCGAATCAGATTTCACATGTTTCGACACCGTTTCAGCCACAGACTCACGCACGGGTTCAGCTGCCTCACCCGTCAGCTTTAAACGCTGACCGACGCGCAGGCCGGCATGACGAGAAATACCATTCAGACTCGCCACCTGATCCATCGACAGATTGTATTTTGCGGCAATGCCGGTCAAGGTATCGCCCGATTGAACTGTATAAGTTTCAGGCACCTGACTGCCGGCCGGAATCTTGATGGTCTGGCCTATACGTAAACCACTATTGGCCGCAAAACCATTTAAAGCTGCCAGCTCAGACACACTGAGCTTGCTTTGACTGGCAATGCTATACAGGGTTTCACCGCGTTTGACCTGATAATTTTCAGTTGCTGTCTGATCAACTTTAACATTTTCAAATGTCTGTTCAGTCTTTTGGGTCGATGCGGTCAGTGCTTCAACTTCCTGAAGTGGCACATTGATTTTCTGTCCCACCATCAAACTGCTACCCGCAGTTAAACCTGAGGTGAATGACGCCAGTTCAGCATTTGACAGTCCATAACGATCGGCAATCAGTTTCAGATATTCACCGCGCTTGACTGTATAGGATTTGGTTTGAACTTTGGCAGCTTCAGCTTTTTTAGCATCTTCTACTTTGGCTTTAGATGCAGCCGTTTCTTTCAGCGACAGCTTCTGACCGACAAATAAACCACTGTTGGTACTTAAACCATTAAAATCAGCCAGCTGTTTGAGACTTAAACCAAACTGGCTTGCCACACTGGTTAGAGAATCATTGGCCTGAACCACATAAGATTCCGGCTTTTCTTTGGCTTTGGTTTGTTCCTGCACCGGCTTGGCATCATACAAATAAATCGTGGTGCCTACATATAGCGTAGAGTTTGGATCGATCTGGTTCCATTTCGCTACATCACGCCAGTTCACCCCATTTTTTGCTGCAATCAGTGCCAGATTATCCCCCGGTAAAACCTTATAGGTACTACGCTTGCCCTTAGGCGCGACCACCACCACTTCAGAATCAGTCTTGACGTAATTTTTACCCTGGTTCAACTGGGCTTCGATCGAAGTCGCTGTGGTATTGTCAGCAACTTCTTTCGGATAAGAGAAGCCTTTGGTAAGTTCCTTGCCTTGCTGCTCAGCCACAGACAGGCTGGTTTGAATAGCCGTCAGCTTGATTTTACCATCATAAGGATCGACAATTTCTGTGCCTGCCGGCGCCAATGCTTTCAGCTCTTCAACTACCTGAGCCTGCTCTGCCGGTGTTGCAACAGGCTGCAGAACGTCATCCACAGTTTTGTCAGTTTCCTGCGCGGTGACGACCTGCTGAACTTGCTGACGCTCGGCTGCAGAAATCGGTGGTTCGACCTGAATCTGTTTCGCTGGCGCTGCCGGTGTCACTGCGACCGGAATACGTGGCGCACTTGGAATCGGCAAATCACTTTGGGCAGCAAAACTGGCCAAGGCAGATGAGCCTCTAGGCGTTGAAATCTTTTTCGTGGTCTGTGCCACTGTATTTGCCGTTGTCACCACAGGTGCAGTCGTTGCAGGCCGAGTACTGGCAAGAACGGGTGGAGTCTGTTTTGCCGGTGTAATCGTTTTCGCATTTAATACGGGAGGCGCAGCTTTGGTCGGCACCACTGGGGTGGTGTTTTTCGGCAGATTGCTGGCACTACTCGCAGATAATCCGCCGGAACCAGATAGTTTTTTCAGCTTTTCATCAACTGAAGGACTGAGGTCAGCAGGAATCAAAATACGACGCGGACTGGTAGGGTCAATATGATCACCACGATGCCCCGGGTTCAATTGATACAGCTCCGCACGGCTCAAACCGGTGATGGCTGCAATTTCATTTAAATTGGCCACGCCTACAGGCACTTCACGGAAATGCGGACGGTTGGCAATTGGTGGCAGGCTCACCCCATACTGACCTGGAGTTTTAATAATTTGTGCAACTGCCAGGAAACGTGGCACATAGCTCATGGTTTCTTGTGGCAGTTTGAGTGACCAGTAGTCGGTCGGCAGACCTGCTGCCTTATTGCGGTTAATCGCCTGCTGAATACGTCCCGGGCCGGCATTATAAGACGCCAGCGCCAGCTCCCAAGAACCAAACTGGTTATACAGACTGCCCAAAAACTCATAGGCTGCACGGGTCGATTCCACCACATCACGACGACCATCGTATAATGAGGTCTGCTTTAGACCATAAATACGACCGGTACTTGGGATAAATTGCCATAAACCTGCCGCCGCCGCACTACTGGTCGCAGCCGGGTCATAGGAACTTTCAATAATTGGCAACAGCGCCAACTCGGTCGGCATGCCACGGCGTTCTGCTTCTTTTACCGTGTAATATAAATAACGTGATGCACGGGCACTTAAGCGGTCCAGATAAGGCTGACGTGAAATAAACCAGCCGCGCTGGGCATCAATCCGCGGATTCCAGACACTTAAATCCATCTTGAAACCCACAGTCATGCGTTTCCAGACATCACCATGTTTCAGAATCTGTAAACGGTCGCCTTCGACTGCACGCATATCCGTTGCAGAGAGTAAATCTTCGAGTCCATCCAGACTGCTGGCATCCAGATATTGTGATCCAACCTGCTTGCTTGATGCTGTTTGGGTCGCACTTTGTGTAGATGAACAGCCCGTCAGTCCTAGAGAAGCAAGTGCAGTTCCCAGTACAGAATATTTTAAAAATGTAGGTAATGTCGGCTGCCACAAAATTGCGGTTGGTTTATACATAAAGAAATCCAAACAACTCGTATATAAATTTATTTTTTAGATCTGCCATTGTAGTGAAGCATGTCGAAGACTCAAGCCAATAATTTACCGCGATTTCACGTTAAATGTTACAAGAAATTAAAAAATCCCGGACATATAGATTGATCGACTGCATTTGCGCTATACAATAAGCCTTCCAGCTTGTTCTATTTTGATCGGATTTAATCTATGTCACACACTATCACACTTTATGTTGATGGCGCCTGTCGCGGCAACCCGGGTTTAGGCGGTTGGGGTGCGTACATTGTTAATGGCCAACAAGAACACAAAATTTGTGGCGGTGAAGACCATACCACCAATAACCGCATGGAACTGACGGCTGCCATCGAAGGCATTCTGTTCTGTGACAAACAGGATAAGCTGGTGATCTATACCGATTCCAATTATGTCAAACAAGGCATTACCGAATGGATTCACGGCTGGAAAAAGAAAAACTGGAAAGACGTCAAAAACCCTGACCTGTGGCAAAAACTGGATGCAGTCTGTCAGGGACGAGAGATTGAGTGGCACTGGATCAAGGGTCACGCCGGGCATGCCGGCAATGAAATGGCCGATCAGCTGGCCAATCAGGGCGCCGATGAAACCCTGAAAAAATCCAAGCAAAGCCCTTCAATATCTGAAGATAAAAAAAAATCTGAACCCGACTGGCTGCTAGATGATCCTTTTGGTCTGGATCTGGCCGAGAGCGAAGAAGAGCTGGACGATATGCAGGAAGAAGAAATCATTGAATTGAATGAAGTTGCCGACCCTGAGCAAAGTGATCCAGCGCTTCAAGAGGTGGATGCAACCGTTGCCAATAGCTCGCAACTACATCCCCAGATTGTGATTACCCCCGCAACCTTACAATTGCATGGCCCGCGACAATTGATTCTGGATACCGAAACCACCGGTTTTTATTATCAGGATGGTGACCGGATTATTGAAGTTGGCGCGCTGGAAATGATCAACCGCAAACTGACCGGCAGCTCGATTCATATCTATATCAATCCGAAAACACCGGTCGGCGACTCGGTCAATGTCCACGGCATTACCGATGAGTTCCTGCAAGACAAACCGTTATTTGAGGAAATCTCTCAAGTATTGTTTGACTATTTGCACGGTGCCGAAATTATCGCGCATAACGCCAGCTTCGATATGAACTTCCTGGATATGGAATTCAAACGGGCAGGTTTTAAAGCCCTGTCCGAAGTTTGTGAAGTAACCGATACCCTGGCAATGGCCAAGTCCAAGCATCCGGGGCAGAAAAACTCGCTGGATGCCTTAGTGCGCCGCTACGAGATTCCAAAGCGTGACCGTACGTTCCACGGTGCCTTGCTCGATGCGGAAATCCTGTCTGATGTTTATCTGGCGATGACCGGTGGACAGGTATCTTTTGATATCGATGCTTTGTCTCATTCTGACGATCAGAACAACCGTTCAGGCATGGCCAGAGTTGAAATTGAACTGCCGGTGATTCTCCCCTCAGAACAAGAATTGCAGGAACATGAGAAATGGATCAAACAATTCGAAGAAAAACATGGAACTGCTTGCCTTTTCTCGAAATAAAATCTACATTTCCGAGCATGCTTTAGGTTAAAAACTACAGTTCTTCAGTTATAGTAAATACAAAGAGGTTCCGCAGCTTTAAGCGGGGCTCATATATAGATAATACTTCAGGAAAGGTGCAGATCCATGTCTTACCAAACCTCTATACATTTTGATCCAACAGCCTTACTGATAATAAGAAATGAGGTTGATAACTCGATCAAGTTAGTCGAATCAGCAGTAAGCACCTTGGTAGAAGATCAGACTTTACCTTTTGGCATTGATGATGCATTAAATCAGTTCGAACAATGCGCCCAGGTTCTGGCACTCATCGACATGTCCAGCCTGGCAAAAGTCGCTCATTATTCAGCAGAACTGATGCGCAAGATTATGGGGAACCCGGCACAGGTCAATACGCAGGACGTCATTGCCCTGAGTGAAGGCACCACCATGGTGAAACGCTATATCGAATTTATCTGCCTGCGTGAAGTAAAAATTCCACAGTTCCTGCTCGACACCCTGAACCGTCTGGAAATTGCGCTGGGTAAACCGCTCACCAGTGAAGGTCAGCATATTGAATCCCTGCTCGATCTGATCACGCCTGACTTTCAGTTACCACAAGCACCCGGTCTGGAAAAATCCAAATATGTTCAGCGCCTGTACAAGCTGTCCCTGAACAAGCTGCTTAAGCAGGAAGAAAGTGAACTGGATCTGCAGGCGATTAAACTGGTGGGGGCTTATCTGGCTGGGCTCGCTCAATCGCACACCAGCAAACAGTACTGGAATCTGGTTTTCGTTGCATTCAGCAATATTGATCACTTGCTGATTAATGAGCCACGTCTGCGCACTCTGGTGAGTATCGAGCGCAACATGGCACAATATTTTGGCTCGCCGGACAGCTTCAAGGCTTCACTTGCAGACCTGGCCAATGTCCTGAGTCTGTGTATTAGCCAGGAAGATGATACTGCACAACATATCCGCAGTCAGCTCAATATTGGTGAAGACCTGCTGACCGATATGCAGTTACAGGTCTTTAGTCGCCACCTGTATGGTCCAGACTTTGAAACCATGCATACCATTAGCGAACTGGTGACCACAGAAATGGCGCAGATTCGTAATGACATCGAGTTTAACTATCAGAACATGAGTCCTGAAAAAACTCAGGAATTGCAGGCACAGCTCAATAATCTGGCCAACATCTTCAAAGTATTGAACCTGAATGAAGCCTATCATGACCTGAACCGTCAAGCTACTTCACTGAGCCAGACTGAAATCCTGAAAGATCCGGGTTTTGCCCAGCAGTTGATGAATGTGATCCTGTCTGCCATGAACTCGATTGGGGTACTGGAACGTCATCACACCTCGAGCCGTTTGCAGCTGCGCGTCAACAACATGAATATTTCTCTGGACCGCCTGGATGAAGCACATGCGGCTTTACTCACTGAAACCAAGGCCCTGATCGAGCTTTCCAGCCAGATTCTGAGCAACTATCTGCAAGATCAGGACTTGGCTGCACTCGAACCTGTGCCAGTACAATTCTGTGAAATTGGCGGGGCGATGCTGTTCCTGAATGCAGAACATGTTCGTACTGCATTCACCACCACTGCAGCATTCATCAAGAACCGTATTGATCTATCAATGGCATTAACGCCGGAAGAGATTCATCGTGCTCTGGATACTCTGGCGAGTGCCGACATGATGATTGATAACTTAAAGAACAAACAGCCTGTTTTACAGGCTATGTTTAAGGTAGCATTGGACAGTAGTGAAAAACTCAAAATAGTTGCCTAATGTCCAAATTATCACTTGCTTATATTTTTCAGCAGCAGCAACTGCTGGTCGATCAACATTTTCAGCTTCCACAGGTTGAAGCCCTCGCAAGTGATTTGTTACTCCACACGGGTGATCAAGTGATTGCCCGTGACCTGCTTCCCGATGAGCCGATTCCTGCAGGCTTGCAACTGGTACCCATCCGCCAGTTATTACAGTTCTGGAATACCCAGCAATTCGAACAGGCCAGCCGTGCGGTACAGCTTTTAGAATGGCGCCGGAATCACAAATTTTGTAGTCATTGCGGTACAGCCACCGAAGCACATCCGCTTGAACATGCGATGCTCTGCCCATCCTGCAACTATCGTCAGTATCCACGGGTTCAGCCTTGTGTCATTACTGTCATTACCCGGGGTGAAGACGAAATTTTGCTGGCCAAAAACGCGCGTAATACCAAAAGCCAGATGTATGGCCTGATTGCCGGTTTTGTTGAAGTTGGCGAAACGCTGGAAGAGGCAGTACGTCGTGAAACGCTGGAAGAAGTCGGTTTAGAGCTCAAGAATATTCAGTATCTGGCTAGCCAGCCCTGGCCGTTTCCAAGCAATCTGATGATTGCCTTCAAGGCTGAATATGCCGCGGGTGAAATCGAATTACAGCAAGAAGAAATTAGCGATGCGCGATTCTTTAAATTCGATCAGCTGCCTGAAATTCCGTTCAAGGGCAGTATTGCCCATGCCATGATTATGCATGTGACTCAAGGTACGGCTGTCGCAGACGATACCAAGACCTGGCTCTAGCTCTTATTGAGCTCAAGTTTGGCTGAACCAATAAAAAAAGAATCCAAGGGAGATAATCTCCTGGATTCTTTTTTATGCCTTATTACTGGGTTAAATCCCGCTATCAGTCTCGAGATCTAAATGCATCCTCGAGTGCCCAAAGCACCTGCGCTTTGGTCTGGAAATAGCGACTGAACAAACTAGATAATGAACCTACGATTGTAATATGGCCAAGTTTCGGAATATGAATCAAATGGCTATGATTGCCCTTTTCTCGCAATACCCGATCTAGATCCTGACTATTAAAATGGCCAACGATGTTGTCCTTCTCGGCAATAAACAAATAATGCCGGGTTGGGCTATTTTTAACAAAATAATAAGGCATGACCTGCTGATATGGCACCGCCTGATCAAAAGCATCAGCACAAATCGGATCATTCTTATAATCAAAATGATAAGGCCCCGCCAGACCAATAATCGCACGGATTAGACTGTGGTCAATGTTGGCAGATTGCGGATGATACAGTGCAGACATGACATTGAATGCCCCGGCCGAATGTCCCATCAAAACCAGGTTTTCAGCACAGATATCTAACCGGCCGGCAGACTGCTGCAAGTGGTTCAATAATAAATGCAGATCATGAATATAGGCTGGGAAAATATGTTGTGGTGCCAGATGATAATTCATCACCACCACATCATAGCCTTCTTTGGCAAAGGCCTCACCAATGAACTGATAGTCCTTTTTATCGCCATGCAACCACGCGCCGCCATGTACAAAAACAATCAGGGGGCGATGGGGCAAAGGCTGCTGGCTACGGAACAGATCAAAGCGTTGCCGTGATTTTAGACCATAAGCCAGCTGAGTTTCGATCGTGTAACCCTGTTTAGGCGTTAAACGATTCAACGCATAACTGCCAAAATCATAGAGTCTAAATGCTTTATAGCGTTGCTGGACTTCCAGAATCTGATTCGACAATTGGTTTTTAAAATGACCGACCTTATGGAGCATCGGTTGGTTCAACCGTATCAGGATCTATCGCAACCGGCGTCTGTTCAATACCGGGCTGTGCATAAGCAGGTGCTGCAAAGTTCTGACTGCTCAGATTTGAAGACTGTTCAACATTGTCAATCAGGGTCACAATTTTGGTGACATTGCCCACTTGCTGCAATACCTGATTCAGGTCAGCAATTTCTGCGCTGTTCAAACGTCCCATCACATACAGCACGCCATCTTCAGTATGCACATGTACTTTACTGTCCGCAACCACAGTGGCTTTCATGATCAGGCCACGGGTATTCGCTGTGACCGCAGTATCCTGCATGATGGTGCTATAGCTGATCTGGTTGCCTACAGTAATAAAATTATGTACCGCTTTGACATCGCTCATGGATTTGACATTGTCTTCTGCCAGCTGCTTGAGATGTGCATCGGGCACCTGACCGGTCAGCAAGACATTGCCATGAAAACTTTCAATATTGACCCGAGCCTGTTTGAAGCGCGAATCTAGTTTATAAAGATTAATTTTTGCAGTACGGACAATCGAGGAATCAATAAACACCTGCCCCAAGGTACGCGCCCCACTCTCAGTTCCTACAGGAGCCGTACCTGTGCCGCTAGAAATAAAACTGGCACAACCTGATAAACTTGCGACACACAGCATTGTTATTGCAATACGCTTAACCACTCAGCAAGACTCCTTCATTTTATTACGTCTTTTTCAATCTAATAATCTGTCTTTAAGCTCAGATCATGGCAACTCTGCTTGAACTTTACAATGATCTTGAGGCAAATATAAGCATCTTTAGACCTTATTTTATTCACAGATTAATAAACTCTTGATCAAAAGTAAAAGCATTTTCAATCCATTCCAGATCATAAGGGTATTGCGAAAAGTCATGCTGTAGGGTTTTTGCAAATTGCTGTTTAAAATCAAAACAAATCACGTCAAAACGATAGTAATAGTGTGCAAATTGTGGATTTTTCTGAATAAAGCACATTGCCGTCTTGAGCATCTTGCCCTGTTTTGCTTTCGACACCGACTCGATCGCTTGCGCATATCCGGTGTGTGCACGAGCTTTGACTTCAACAAAGATCAGCTCCTGTTCACGTACCAGAATCAGATCCAGTTCACCATAACGGCTGTGATAATTGGCTGTAAGCAATTGAAATCCCTGCTGCTGCATCAGTTGGGCGGCTTGCTGTTCTGCCCATGTACCTAATTGCTGTCGCATTATTCTCTTTCCCTGTTAGAGCAGCTTTACACCTGTGCCACTGTACTGAAAACATTGCGGAGTACGCTGGACACCGTGTTCAGTGATCTGAATCCGGCCGGTTCTGCCCTGAAATTCAATCGTTTGCAGCCGCGGCTGAGATAAATACTGCTGGGTGATGTGCCAGGCATCGCCGCCACAAGCAATCAGGCGCTGATAAGACAGATTAACCGGTTCCTTGGCATAAGCTTGCAGCACATCCGGCCAATCCGCTAAGTAAAGCACTGGAACATCACAAAACTTGATCCCTTGTGGCAGCTTGTGCTGTTCGCTCATGGCATTGGCTACGGTATACATCCGTGAACGATTTAATTCAGGCATGACAGCCATCCATTCTGCATTGCCCAGAAACAATAATCCCTGCTTGGGCATTAAAAATCGTGGTGGTTTATCTACGATTTTAAATTTCAGATCACTCTGGCTCAGCAAGGACATCAACAACAGTTCATGCTCCGCTTCACTGCCCGGCTGGCGTAAAATCAGCAGTTGCCGAATCCCGTCTTTGAATAAAAGTGCTTTTAAGGCAGCGGCATCATCTTTCTTGGATAGACTGAACTGCCAGACATTGGGAGAGACATCAGCCACTTCATTCAGGCTGAGGGTACGTACTTTGGGTTTGCTGTTCAGCAGTTGTTCCACGTCGCTACGTGCCAATGGCCCCACCACCATTCTGGTCTTTTTATTGACATGCTGTTTAAGTAGCTGGGAGATATTTTTCTGATTGGCATTGACCCATTTCAGCGGAATCTTGTGTCCTGAAGCGGTATAGGCACTGAGAAAACCCTGTTTGATACTCGATGCAGCTCGCGCCAAAGGCCCGGATTCGGGTAGAATGATCAACACTTCTGCTTGAACGCTGCTGATGCAGCTGACTAAACACAAGCCTAATATTTTATTTTTCATCTTCCATTTTTTATTATTCAATTTATTCCACATGGAGAAACCTATGAGTGCTCAGTTATTTGTTGTTGCGACTCCAATCGGGCACTTAGATGATATTAGTTATCGTGCAATTCAGGTGTTGAAGTCGGTGAGTCTGATTGCTGCTGAGGATACACGAACTTCGGCACAGTTGCTTAAACACTTTAATATTCAAACACCTTTGACTGCATGTCATGAACATAATGAAAGCAACAAAATTGAGCAGCTGATCCAGCGTCTGCTCAATGGCGAAGATATGGCCCTGATCAGTGATGCTGGCACGCCCCTGATTAGCGATCCTGGTTTTAAATTTGTTCGGGCTGCTCAAGCGCATAATATCCGTGTTATTCCTGTGCCCGGTGCTTGTGCTGCGATTGCGGCCTTAAGTGCGGTCGGCTTGCCAAGTGACCGTTTCAGTTTTGAAGGCTTTCTGCCATCCAGACAAAGTCAGCGCCTGCTGAATCTGGAAAAACTCAAAGATGAAACCCAGACCCTGATTTTCTATGAAGCACCGCACCGGATTCTGGAATGCGTTAAAGATATGGCGAGCATATTTGGAGCAGACCGTCCTGTTGGCTTCGCGCGTGAAATTACCAAGACTTTTGAAACCATCAAGAAAATGACTTTAGGTGAACTGGTCGAATTCATTGCTAATGATCATAATCAGCAAAAAGGTGAAATTGTTCTGGTGATTGGCGGAGCAACCGAAGAAAAAGATCTGGATCAGGAAAAGCTGGATAAATTATTGAATCGCTTATTACAGGATCTGTCAGTCAAAGCAGCTTCACAACTGGCAGCAGATTTAAGCGGTATCAAAAAGAAAGTGGCTTATCAACGTGCTTTAGAACTGACATCAGCCAACGATTAATATTCTAGCTATCTATCACTTTTATTTTTGCAAAAAAAAACACCACAACTGATGTGGTGTTTTTTTATAAAGCCAAGTCAAGGAATGACTTATTCTTTAGCTACTGACTCATCTGCCGGTACTTCAACGATACGGCCGCCACTTGCGAGAAAAGCCGCAATTTCGTCTTCAAGTGCCTGACGCTTCTTTAACTTTGCAGTCACGGTCAAAGTTTCAGCTTCTGCAAGATCGTTATCATTGACGACCTCTGTACTCTCTGTTGCGCCTTTTTCAGCTGCTTTTGCTTCATCATCGTCAACGATTGAATCTTCAACGTCGTCGTCATAATCATTCATGTCTGTCATTTGCATCTCCCCCAAAATGAGCGCTCGCTTTGTATTTAAAGCCAGGTGTCGAATTAAGTGAAATTTAGCAATCTATGTGGCATTCGCCTAGTACCAAATATTAAAAAATCGTATTTTTTTTAAACAAAATCGTTACTCTTTATGGATGTTTGTTTAAAAAATTTACATTTCAACCCTAAGCTGCATAGCGTGTGTCTTTAAGTAAACTCAGACCATTGGCCTGTGCCATAAATGCATCTTTTAACATTGGCTGATTTTCTACCTGTTTCAGACCGAAATTACGTGCCCAAACCATCGGGAAAAATGAAGTCGTTTCCATCCAGCCAATCGCAGACATGCTGTGCATCATGGCATCGTTTTGTCCTTTACGGCGGTGCTCATAACGCTTCAGGCTTTGCTCATGTGCCCAAACACCACGTGACTGATCATGCAGCAATACATCACAGAGCACGGCAGCATCCAGACAGCCAATATTCACCCCTTGACCTGCCAGCGGATGAATCACATGGGCAGCATCACCAATCAAAGCCAGACCATCTTGAACATAGTGTTGGGCGGCACGTGCTTTTAATGGAAAAGTCGCACGTGGTGTCGCTTGTACGACCTTACCGAGCATATGATGACTTTCACGGGTCAATAGCTGTGTAAATTCAGCATCTGACAACCCTGCATATTCTTCAGCATAATCATCCGGCAAAGTCCAGACGATGGATTGCCAATGTCCCTGCTCTTCTTTTTTTAAGCTGGCCATCGGTAAAAAAGCCAGAGGGCCAGTTTCCAGAAAAATCTGGCGCGCCATATGCTGATGGGGCTGTACAGTTTGAATCGCACAGCTGATCCCGGCCTGTTTATAGTCCAGTACATCAATATCGATGAAAGCTTGCTCACGGACAAAGGAGTTGGCACCATCTGCACCAATCACCAGCTTGGTTTTAAGCTGTGTGCCATCGGCCAGATGAATGATCCAGACACCGACTCCACGTTCTACCCGGCTGACTTTAACTTCGGTACGGTAATCCTGTACAGCGTCAAGCATCTTTTGCTGAATAGCCAGATTCAGGATACTCGGTTCCACCATCGAACCTAAGGCTTGTTCTACTGAGGGTGTTTTTTCTGAAGGCTGGCCGAAATTAATATCACCATAGCCATTTTTATTCCAGACCTGCATACCGGTATAAGGCTGCTGACGTGCTAGTTTTTCCCATACACCGACTATTTTTAATAGGTGAATGGTTGCCTGACTCAGCGCCAAAACACGTGGATTCGCCACACCTAATGCCTTATCTGCATCTAAAATTGGGGCAGCGTCTAAAACTGTAGGCTGCACACCACCTTGCGCCAGCAGAAGTGCAGTCAGTCCACCGACCAGTCCACCGCCAATAATGACCACATCCAAGATTTCGTTATTTTGATTTAAGCTCATGCTTTTAATCCCATGGCATAATTTGCAACCAAAGGTTTAATGCCTGGAATATTTTCAAAGCAGATTAAGCCTGTGTTACGCATCAGTTTGAGGAATGGATTCTGGTTACTAAAACCGCGTACCACTGAATCACAGAATTTAATGACCCGCTGCTGATCTTTCAGGCGTGATTTTTCGTAGTCCTGTAGCATGGCTGCATCACCTAAATCAGCACCCTGCTCAAGCTGCTCTGCCAAATAGCGATTAAGCACATAAGCATCGCGCATACACAGGTTAAAGCCCTGTCCGGCTACAGGATGGATGGTATGTGCAGCATTGCCCATCAATACCACACGGCCAACGGCCTGTTTTTCTGCCAGGACTTGAGACAATGGGAAGCTAAAACGGCGACCGGTTTTCTGGAATTTTCCGGCACGATCACCATAAGTGTCCTGCAAGGCATCAAGAAAATGCTGATCATTTTCATCGCCCAACCATTCACCTTCTGTGCCTTTTTTTACCGGCCAGACAACGGAACGGCGATATTCACCCGGCAATGGCAATAATGCCAAAGGGCCTAAATGACTGAAACGCTCAAAACCGACATGACCATGGGGCTTCGAGGTTTGTACTGTAGTCACGATCGCGACCTGATTATAATCGTGTTCTGAAGTACCAATGCCCAATGCTTTACGGCAGAAAGAATCACGACCGTCTGCGGCAATGACCAGTTTAGATTGTAAAGTCAGCTCAGATTCACCACGCTGCGCCTGAATATAAGCACAATCGGCATCTTGGGTCAGCGATGTGACTTGTACACCATCAATCAGTTCAATCAGCGGCTGTTGTTTCACTTGGGTCAGCAGCACACGGCCGAGCCAGGCATTTTCAATCACCTGACCGAAACTTTCGACTTTTTCCTGTTCTGCTTTTAGGCATGCCTTACCAAAGCTGCCTTGTTCGGTAATATTGACTTCCAGAATTGGTGTGGCATGTTGCTGTAGTGCACCCCAAAGGCCGAGTTCCTGATAGATCTGTACACTACGGCGCGACAAGGCACTGTTACGCGCATCAAAACTGGAATGATACGGGGCAAGATGTTCATCATCATAATCTGGATATTTGATGGCTTCCAAAAGTTTGACTGCAATATTGGTTTTCGCCAACATCAGTGCGAGGCTTAAGCCCACCATACCACCACCGACAATGATGACTTCTTGTTGCATGCTGTAATCCTTTCAATGTCGTATCTAAGTCAATAGATACTTATAATCATGATGGATTTTATATTAGCTCAAAAAAATTCTTTTTTATAATGAAATAGCGTGTCTCGCCTCTGATGTTTATTGTTTCCGGGTGGCCAACCAGCACAGAATTGCTCCAGCCGTAACCATTGCCACACCCTGCCAAAAACCAAAAGACAAAGACGTACTCAGCAATAATGCTGCAAATAAAGCAGATAACACCGGAGTAAAATAGGAAGCACCCGCCATTAATGTCATGTTTCCAGAAATAATTCCAATATTCCAGGCACCATATCCCAAACCTAAAGCTCCGGCTGCCATAATCAAAGTGACGGTATTATCATAAGTAAAATTAAGCGCTGCTCCATTCATCAGGAAATATTTGATCCAGAGCACAACCGCAGCAAGGGCAAAGAATATCGTGACCAAGTTTTTACCTTGAGAAGTTTTTACGGTCACGGAACAATATGCAGCCCACAAAACCGCTGCAGCAAAAGCTAAACCATAACTAAGAGGATTAGCTTTCAAATTGCTCCATATTTGTAAGAGATCAAAGCCGGTATCTCCGCCTAAAACCCAACAAATTCCAACCAAGGCCAATAGGCAACCAGGAAGAATTAAGAGATTGGCTTTAACGTTGTTAAAAATGATTGCAAATAATAAGGTAAAAGTCGGCCATAGATAATTAATCATCCCTACTTCAATGGCTTGCCGACTATTTTGAGCATAACCAATAGAAAGGGCAAAACATAATTCATAAGCAACAAATAAAAGACTTCCCCACCATAAATAAGGCTTTGGAATAGTAGAAAGCTTGGGTAGACCGATGGTAAAAAATAAAATAATGGATGCCACACTGTAAATCAGGGCAGCACCTGCGACCGCTCCAAAACTCTCACTGACACTACGAATTAAGCCAACATTCGTACTCCAGAAGATGACCGCAGAAAGACCAATTAAAGTCGCGACATTTCGATTAAATACCGGTAGAGCGTTTAAGAGCATGGGCTATTTACTCAGAATCAAAGATATTCAGATATATGCTTTTGTAGTTTTAAAGATTAATTTTTCGACTCATTCAGATCATGCAATGAATCAGAATGATAGTAAATAATGCAGACTTAAATTTTAGATAAGAACTGTAACTTTCAGCTAAATTTATAGTTTTGTATGACTAAAATTGGCACAACATTTATTTTTTTAAATCGTCGCTTAGCTTTTAAGGAGAACTAAGATCTACAGCTTGGAGGTAAAAAAATCATTTGTTTATGGACGTTTTTTCCTCATAACTCCGCTATTTTATAGCTATCCAAACACCCAAAATGCCGTCTCTGTCAGCCAGTCATCTAGCTCAAATCACCATAATAAAAACGGAGCCTCAGCTCCGTTTTATTGATAACTATTCCATCCACTCAAGCCGAATTTTAATTATTTAAAATCAACCTTGTAGGGATGTAAGTCATATAGATTAATCGTTGGCGTATTAACGCACCACTCGGCTATGCGGCTCAGTGTGATGCACTGTTTTTCCTAATTTCGTACCGGTATAGATCAGGTACAATACCGACAAACCAACCAGTACATAAACAATTCGAGAAAGCGCAGTCATATCACCAAAGATTGCAGCAACCAAATTAAAGTCGAATGCACCAATTAAACCCCAATTGATGCCACCAATAATTGTTAAAGCGTAAGCAATCAGTCAATCGTATTTAGTCTCATAAGTCTTCTCCTGCTGTTCTTTAAGTTTATTTAAGGATCAGAGAAAGTATGAGAAGCAAAGCGCATTTAATATGTAGCTTTGATGCTAAAAACCGATTTTCTGTGTTGAATTCCTGTCAATTTTTAAGCTGCAAATTTTAACTGGGTGAGTTTTATTTGACTTGTTCGTGATAAATGTAATTGAAATCTTTTTTACTATCGTTGCGCAATCTCTCAAAAGATCTGGCTTCAAATCTATTAGAGCAGTCATAAAAAAAGCCGATCTAAGGATCGGCTTTTCATGTCTCTAAAATTAAGCAGCCTGTGCTTTCGCCATTAATGCTTCAATGTCTTCTACCGTTTTCACGACTTTCGCGGTTAACACCAACGGGCCATTTGCAGTGGCCACGACATCATCTTCAATCCGGATGCCAATGCCACGCCATTTTGCATCCACAGTTTCATCATCAGGTGCAATATATACACCCGGCTCAACGGTGACCACCATGCCTTCTTCATACGGACGCCATTCACCATCGACCTTATACGCGCCAACATCATGCACATCCATACCAAGCCAGTGACCCGTGCCATGCATGTAGAACTGGCGGAAAGCTTCTTTTTCTATAATGTCGTCGATATCACCTTGCATCAAGCCAAGATCAAGCAGACCTTGCACCAGGATGCGCACAGCAACATTGTGCGGTTCTTTATAGGAGTTGCCAATTTGCACGGCATTGATCGCAGCGATTTGGGCATCCAGTACCACGTTATACAAGGCTTTCTGTTCCGGACTGAATTTACCATTCACTGGAAAGGTACGGGTAATATCTGAAGCATAAAGCTGATATTCAGCCGCGGCATCAATCAACACCAAATCACCATCTTTCAGCGCTTTATCATTTTCTACGTAGTGCAGGATGCAGGCATTTTCACCGCCACCGACAATACTGTTATAGGCCGGAACACCGCCATTCTTGCCGAAAATATAATTCAGCTCGGCTTCGAGTGCATATTCCATCATGCCCGGACGTACTGCTCGCATCGCTTGAGTATGTGCATCTGCCGAAATATCTGAAGCAATTTGCATCAGTTCAATTTCATTGTCATCTTTATGCAGACGCATTTCGTCAATAATACGATCCAGCTGAATCACTTGAGCAGGTGCAGACGTACCACGCCGGCTTTCACCACTTGCAGTCGCAATCCATTTCGCTACACGTGCATCAAAATCCGCGTTGTGGCCAATGCGATAAAATAACTGGTCTTTATTTTGTAATTTTTCCAGAATTCCTTCATCTAGCAGATCAATCGGATAGGCTTCATCTGCATCATAATCCTGCATCGCCCCATCAATCCCTGCACGATAGCCATTCCAGATTTCCATTTCCCGGTTACGTTCCCGGCAGAATAAACTATAGCTATAGCCTTCTTCTTCAGTGTCAAAGGTTTCAATCACAGCCACAGCTTCAGGTTCTGAAAATCCGGTTAAATAGAAGAAACTACTGTCTGCACGGTATTTATAATCTGCATCACGGTTACGCATCGCCACCGGACTGGTCGCGATAATCGCAATACTGCGTAAACCAATTTCCCCTGCGAGAATACTGCGACGTTCCTGAAAATCAGCTTGTGTTAATTTCTTCATTACACCTTACTTCTTGTCAATTCATGCTTTTATTGAAATTTTCTCTTGAAAACAGAACATATATTCTAATGAAACAGCAAAATATATGCCTGATTTCAAGCAGTGTGATGACATAGCTAACTATTTAGTTAGCTTGGACGTTTAGGCGAGAAAATTTCGACCACGCTTTGCGCCTCTGTAGCAGAAACCTGAGGCTGCACTTTTTGTGTCAATTGCTGCAAGAGTGGCGTTTCCTCAACCTCCACTTTCTTACGTCCCAAAGACAGGCTCACTGGAATCAGGCGCACAAATTCATACAATTCCTGATAGCTTTCTTCACCTTCGGCATCATCGTCTGAGTCTTCAAATTCAACCGCTGCAACATCTTGTAAATGTTCAATCAGTTCTACTTCGTCCTGACGAATATGACCAGAAGCCAGACCAAAACCTAACACCACGCCTGCGCACCAGTCCGCCAATGCCTGCACACGTTCTGAGAGCACATGCTCATCATCTGGAAGCAAAGGTAAATAATCCAGTTCATCTTCAGACAATGCATGGAAAACATCTTCAGCTTCGCCAGTCAACAGTTCTAATGCTTCGGCATCCAGTTCAGGCACATCCAGTGTTTCTAAAATCTGTAACCATTCTTCACTGCTCGGTGCCTGGGTGACACAAACAATCCCGGTCAGCAAACCATGCAGTTCACTCGGGCTAGAAATTTCCTCAATTGAAGAAAAATTGCGGTGCCATTCGGTCCAACCTGAAATATCGTCTTGCATTCGTTTATCCAATCTCTATACTGCTTATATATTACCTCTGTTTGCAACACTGTGCGACCTCGATATGTTAGAAGAATTACAGCGTCTACAAGTGCAGATTGGCGTGTTAAAAACGCGACTCGCACGGCTTGAAAGTGAGAATTCCAGTTTGCGCGAAGAGCAAGACTCTTCCATGGTGCAACATCAACAGCAAATTGAACAAAAGAACAGCGTGATTGCGCAAAAACAACAAGAAAATGAACACCTGACCGAACAGCTGACAGATTCTCGTGCCCAGTTTCAACTGCTCAATAATGATGCAACTGCACTGGCAGACCGTTATGGCCGTCTGGAAAAAAGCTGTACCGATCTGAAAAACCGTTTTCAGGAAATTCTGGCTGAACGAAATGAACTGCGGGTTTTGAAGGAAAAGATGCTGATCGAACAGCGTCAAGCCCAACAGGAAATTCAGCGCCTCAATCAGGAATCTGAGCGTTTAACCCAGAAAAATGAAAATGCCAAAGCCAAAGTTGAGGCGATTATTCAACGTCTGGCAATTCTCGGCACTGCGCAGGATCATCATGCACAAGAAATCCAACAACTGGCCCATCCGACTGAAGTAACTGAGGAAGCCTCATCATGAGTGAACAAATTGCAATTGATCTCAGAGTATTGGGGCATAGTTTCCGTTTGGCCTCTACTCCTGACAAGCAGGAAGAATTAGAGCGCGCGGCACAGTTATTGAATGATAAATACGATGAATTTCGTCGTAAAGCACCACGCATGGAACCCAGCAAGCTGATTATCATGGTGGCACTTGAGCTGATGCAGGAAGTCTTGAACATGAACAGATCACTGCAACAATATGCGCATTGCGAGCGTTTGTTACAAACCATTTTAGAAGAAGTTGAGGAACTAACAGAATAATCTCATATTCTGTTTAAACTTCGGCCATTTGGCTGAACTGTTTACAGTTCATGAACAGCATAGAGTTGCCACACCGACATTATCGTTTATAATTAACTTATCTCTGAGGTGTTCGCCAGTGGGTCTATATCCCTGCCGATACTTATATCTCCGGATGCGTTCTGCATATTTAGAGTGTATGCCTGCCTTCGTGCAGGAAACCCAGCAAGTATGCGTCGCGTCCACCTTGAACTCATCGGGTTCAGGGTAACGACATGCAGCGGCATCTTCGGAGTACTTTAATTTTTTGCTTAAAATATACTTATAATTCTCTTAAAATCCTTTCTAAACTTTCTCTCAGTTTTATATTTCAGTATTTATCTCGGTCATTTCTCAAAGTTCATTTTATTCATACCATTATCTGGTAGGCCTATAAAATGCTTAACAAGAAAATCGCTTTAACTTTCTTTTAAATACACATTGAATTTTCAAGTTATTTGATCTCGATCTAAAATAAACATGGCCCAGATTGCGGCAGGAATCCAGCCTAAAATTGAAATCTGCAGCATGAGACATATTGTTGCTTCAACCGGTTTGTGAATGGTCATAAATAAGGACCAGGGGAAAATAAAGGCAATCATCAACTTCATTTTAAATACCCTCTTGTGTTCGTGTTTGCAATTTTAATATCCAGTTTTTACTGGACTCTGTGTTCGCTCTTTTTAGTGTTATCAAAAAAAATATGCATACTGTATCATTCTAAAAAACATCTCAAAAGCCTAATTCAGTTAGCTTAAATGCAGCTTAAAAATTATTTTAAATCAGCTTAGCGAACTTATATTTTCAATTATCATCTTGACGTTTTTATGAAAAAGACCTTGCTTTCACTCGCGCTGCCCAGCAGCTTTTCACTCGACTGAAACCCCTCATCTTTGGGCTGTTTAGGTGAAAACTGATTGCTACTTGGCAGCCGTATTCAAGGGTGATACCCGCCAAATCACGTCACCGACATCATCAGCTACTAAAATGGCGCCTGCAGAATCTACGGTTACACCAACAGGGCGCCCAAATGCTTTGCCCTGCTCGCTTAAAAATCCGGTTAAGACATCTTGAGGCTGACCGAAAGGCTGGCCATTTTGAAAGGGAACAAAAATCACTTTATAGCCACTATGCGGTTTGCGGTTCCATGAGCCATGCTGGCCAATTAGTGCACCATTTCGATAATGAGGCATTAGATCTGCTGTATAAAAACTTAAGCCCAATGATGCTGTATGATTACCCAAAGCATAGTCTGGTGGAATTGCCCGTGCCACCCGTGCAGGGTTTTGCGGCTTGACCCGTGTATCTACATGTTGGCCATAATAACTATAGGGCCAGCCATAAAAAGCACCGTCTTTAACCGAGGTGAGATAATCTGGAACCAGATCATTGCCGAGCTCATCACGCTCATTGACTACCGTCCAGAGTTTGCCACTCTGTGGTTGCCAGTCCATACCATTCGGATTACGAAGTCCGGTTGCAAAAGGTCGTGCTTGAGTATTGGCCAGGTCAAATTCCATGATCAATGCCCGACCTTCTTCTTGATCCAAGCCATTTTCAGCTACGTTACTGTTGGAACCTACCGTAATATAGAGTTTGCTGCCCGTAGGATTGGCAATGACATTTTTGGTCCAGTGATGGTTTAAACGACCCGCCGGTAAATCCAGTACTTTGGTGCCGGTTGCAGTAATTTGAGTAGCACCTGCTTGATAAGGAAAGCGCATCAGGGCATCAGTATTGGCCACATACAACATATTGCCGACCAGTACCATGCCAAATGGAGAGTTGAGATTCTGTAAAAATACAGTTTTTTGTTCAGCGACTCCATCACCATTATTGTCACGAAGCAGACTAATGCGGTTAGCACTCGGATGCGATGAGCCGGCTCGCTGCATTACCCATTTCATGATTTTGCCTTTAATTCCTTTGCTATCATCAGGCTTAGGTGGTGCATCGGTTTCGGCCACCAGCACATCACCATTTGGCAATACATAGATCCAGCGCGGATGCTGCAACCCTTTGGCAAATGCCTGAACTTTTAAACCTGTAGCCGGAGTGGGCATTTTGCCCTCAGGCCAACCTTTGGCAGGTGCAATATTGACTGTAGGCAGCAAGCTGGATTTTGGTTTGGGTAACTGTGGCTGGGAACCATAACTGTCAGCAATTGGCGACTTGGATGGCATAGTACAAGCCGTCATCGCCAGCAGAAGTGCCAAGCCTGCACCAGGCAAAAAAAAGTGAACCGGCTGAATAGGCATTTTTATCTCTTGTTATTTTTTATCGTCATCGACTTACTTTAAAAAACAATTAGAGATGCCACTAGTGGCTTGATGTTTTTTCTGGTTATGAATTGGTTATCAGTTTTGAAGTAGATTTGTTTTTTTGTCGTAGCAGCATGATGCACAAGAGCTAAAAGAATTCTGATCAGTCATTCGACTCAGGGATTGTTGTAGTTCATCCAAGCACAGCTCCGTTTTAAGGTTTCATATACTGTTCAAAATAAAAGCCCATCTTTTGATGAGCTTCTACGTGCAAATCAGACCTGAATGATCCTAAACCTAGAGAATCTATGAATAAGAGAGTCGGATATTCGTCTGAAATACTTCAAAAAACAATTAAGGGAAGTCCTCCAAACAGCTGGGTAAGATTGTGCTACACAGCCAGATCCACTGGAATGAAAGATAAGATCCGTGGCTCTCAACCACGAAATGCCGCTTCAATCGCGGAGATGTCAATTTTCTTCATGGTCATCATTGCATCAAAGGCACGTTTGGCGGCGGCACGGTCAGAACTGGTCACTGCCTGAATAAGCACAATTGGCGTAATCTGCCAGGAAATGCCCCACTTGTCTTTACACCAGCCACACTCGCTTTCCTGACCGCCATTGCCAACAATTGCATTCCAGTATCGGTCGGTTTCTTCCTGATCTTCAGTTGCCACCTGAAATGAGAATGCTTCGTTATGCTGGAATGCCGGGCCACCATTTAGTCCAATGCAGCTAATACCCAGCACCCTAAAGTCAACGGTGATGACATCGCCTTCTTTTCCAGAAGGATAGTCTCCGGGTGCAAGGTTGATCGCGCCAATTGAGGAGTCAGGAAATGTCTCGGCATAAAATCGTGCAGCAGCTTCAGCGTCGTTATCATACCAGAGGCAGATGGTGTTCTTCGCAATATTCATCATGTTCAATCTCCATTGATTTAGGTCTTACGCGCTCTGCCTAGGCACAATGTGTTAGATCTATTGGGTTAATCAGAGATCTGATCCCTTATCTATAATTCACTCAAAAACACAAAAAATCGATTTTAGATTTGTACCTTTATTAATCAAAATCTGTTTCATGATCATCAAAATGATGACTTAAAAACGCATGCTTCACAGAAAATAAAAAAATTATGACATTTTAAGCAGCCAATAATTCAATGCCTTTAATTGACCAATTTTAATCAAGTTTTTAGAGATGAGATTCATTATGAAATTTGCTGAACTTAACCAAGTTGCTACCTCGTCATATGAGAATCAAGATCACAATTATTTTTTACTTTTCCCGAATTCCCACTTAGACTAGAGCACACTTTTGTCAGATCTGCTTTTGCCCTATGACCATTCAAGAATTAAGAAGATACCTGCGTAAAACACGTCGTCATCTTTCTAAATTTGAGCAAAGGCAAGCTGCACAAAAAGTTTTAAATCGCCTTATACGTAGCCCGCAATTTATTCATGCCAAGCACATCGGCATTTATCTGCATGCTTTTGGTGAGATTCATACCCACACCATTATTGAACGCTGCTTTAAACTGGGCAAACAGGTCTATCTGCCTGCGATTTGCGACATGAATCAACAGCTGGTCTGGATCCGAATCAGCCAGCATCAATATCGCAACAAGCGCTTTGCCTATCATCGGCTGGGAATGCGGGAGCCCATGACGACACGTGGTACTCATGTTTCTAAGCTGGATTTATTGATCATGCCGCTGCTGGCCTGTGATCATTCAGGGACACGCATTGGGATGGGTGGCGGTTTTTATGATCGAACCCTGGCTTCTGCGCCCGGGCTTCCATTCCGTCTGGGACTGGCGCATGACTTTCAACTGCTTAGCCAGTCCTTAAAACGGGAAAAATGGGACCAACCCTTGGATGCTCTTATTACCCCGACAGTTTTTTTAGCTTTCAAACGCTAATTTCTCAATTTCCCTGTTGTGAACTACTTTAAAATCACATAATTAGTCATTTTTCATACAATTTAATCTTAACGCCCCTTGTATTTTTTAAATTACCCATCACTATTAAAACATGGCAACACCGTTGTCACTCATTAGGAGTGCTCATGTCTGAAATTATTATGAATCAAGAAACCTTAGAGCCTCAGGTTCCAAGTGTACTACCCCTTTTGGCGCTGCGTGATGTGGTGGTTTATCCGCATATGCAAATTGCGCTGTTTGTCGGTCGTGAAAAATCGATCAATGCAGTTGATGTGGCTCGTAACAGTGACAATCTAGTATTTGTAGTTGCGCAAAAAGATTCGCTTACAGAAGAAATTGATCACGACAATTTATATCAATACGGTACTGTCGCGAAGATTGTGCAAGTTGTGAATCACGAAAATGATGAAAACTGTATCAAAGTCCTGATTGAAGGACTGCACCGAGCCAAACTGAAAACCATCATTGACGAAAATGAGTATCTGACAGCAGAACATGAACTCAGCCCAATGACCGTTACGGTGGATGAAGACACTCAAGCCGTGCGCTTGCAAGAATTACGTGCGCTTTTTGCTCAATATGCAGAAGCGAAGCTACGTAATGCGCGTGAACTGATTACCGCAGCCAACAAAATTGAAGACCTGTT
Source organism: Acinetobacter sp. YH12255 (assembly GCF_013417355.1). Lineage (NCBI taxonomy): Bacteria > Pseudomonadati > Pseudomonadota > Gammaproteobacteria > Moraxellales > Moraxellaceae > Acinetobacter > Acinetobacter sp. YH12255. Next base: position 39,161 of record NZ_VPEC01000009.1, on the reverse strand, counting down.
ACAGTTATTATTCTTCGTGGCGACCCGTGTTCCATTGAATATTGATGTCAAACAAAAATTCCTGGAACATGATGAATTCGAAGCGCATTTAACTGAGCTGATGACTTATCTATTGCAACAATCTGAAGAACAGCAGATTGAGCAAACCCTGCATGACTCTGTTAAACGTCAGATGGAAAAGAACCAGCGCGAATACTTCCTGAATGAAAAAATGAAAGTCATTCAGCGCGAGCTTTCCGACATGAACGGCGGCGCGGAAGATGATGTCGCTGAAATTGAAAAACGTCTTGCTGAAGCAGATCTGCCTGAGCATGTACGCAAGAAAGCTGAAAACGAATTCCGTAAACTCAAAGCGATGCAGCCTGCCTCAAGTGAAGCAGCAGTTGTTCGCAACTATCTGGAAGTGATTCTGGATACACCGTGGAATAAAGCCAGCAAAGTCAGCATTAACCTGAACAAAGCACAGGAAATTCTGGATGCAGACCACTATGGTCTGGACGATGTCAAAGATCGTATTGTGGAATATCTTGCGGTTCAGTCGCGTGTGAAAAAATTGCGTGGCCCAATTCTATGTTTAGTCGGTCCTCCGGGTGTTGGTAAAACCTCACTGGGTGAGTCGATTGCTAAAGCAACTGGTCGTGAATTTGTACGTATGGCCCTTGGTGGTGTACGTGACGAAGCCGAGATTCGTGGTCATCGTCGTACCTATATCGGTGCGATGCCAGGTAAAATCGTGCAGTCATTGACTAAAGTTGGGGTGAAAAACCCGTTGTTCCTGCTCGATGAAATCGACAAGATGGCGCAAGATTACCGTGGTGATCCGGCGTCTGCGATGCTCGAAGTCCTCGATCCATCACAGAACAACAAGTTCAGTGATCACTACCTGGATCTAGATCTGGATCTGTCTGAAGTAATGTTTATCTGTACCGCAAACAGCATGAACATTCCTGAAGCCTTGCTGGATCGTATGGAAGTGATCCGTCTTCCGGGTTATACCGAAGAAGAAAAAGTCAATATTGCAGATCGTTATCTGGTACCAAAAGCCATTAAAAATAATGGCCTGCGTGCTAAAGAGTTAACTGTGCATGAAGAAGCGATTCGTGACATCGTGCGCCGTTATACCCGTGAAGCCGGTGTACGTAGCCTTGAGCGTGAAGTATCCAAAATTGCACGTAAAGTGGTCAAAGAAGCGGTGAGCAAAAAAGCCAAAAACCTTCAGATTGAAGTGACAGCAGGCAATCTTCCAGATTACTTGGGCGCACATAAATTTGACTATGGTATGGCGGAAGAAGAAGCACAAATCGGCCGTGTCAATGGTCTGGCCTGGACTTCGGTGGGTGGCGAATTGCTGACCATTGAGGTTGCAGCCGTTCCAGGTAAAGGCAAGTTCATTACCACCGGTTCTCTTGGCGATGTCATGAAAGAATCAATTACCGCTGCCATGACTGTGGTGCGTACCCGTGCAGATGAGCTTGGCATCGAAGCGTCCCGCTTTGAAGAAACCGATGTGCACGTGCATTTACCGGAAGGTGCGACACCGAAAGATGGTCCATCCGCAGGTTTGGCATTGACCACTGCATTGGTATCTGCATTTACCGGGATTCCGATTCGTCCGGATATCGCGATGACAGGTGAAACCAGTCTGGGTGGTCGTGCATTACGTATTGGCGGTTTGAAAGAGAAACTTCTTGCAGCCCATCGTGGTGGCATCAAGCTGGTCTTCATTCCACAGGAAAACGTACGTGATTTGGCGGAAATTCCTGAAAATGTAAAAGATGGTTTAGAGATTAAAGCCGTGAAATCGATTGATGAGATTTTACCGCTGGCCCTCATCTCTTTGCCAAAAGCCTTGGTGAAAGCACCGATTGTAAAAACCAAAGAAGAAGCGAAAGCAGCCCGTCATTAAGATGAGCTGATTTGCCAAAACCCTGCTCCGGCAGGGTTTTTTATTGTGTAAAGAAATTGATTAAGGTTGCAAGGCCATCTCTACCAGCCCATCAATCACATAGGTCATCTTTTTCAGATCCAGTTTATCCAAGGTGTCCAGCTCAGTATTATAATAAGGGTTACGATAATGCGCCGTATCGGTAATTAACATGGTCGAATAATTGAATTTGGCATAATTCAGATAACCAGAAAAATTCATATCCTGAGCAAAAGTTGGACTGATAAAACGTTGACATTCCAGACGGTTAAGACTTTGCATGGCAGTACAATAATCTCCGGTCATGCCAGTCGAGGTCAAATGACCAATCGCGGCAATAAAGTTCCCATGATCTGGATAAATCCATTTCAACCCCACCGGATAAGTCTGCACCAGATTTTCATCAAAATAGCCAATTGAATCCAGAATCACCACACCTTTCAGCTTCTGCTTTTTTTTCTTGAGCGACTTGGCATGAATATAGCTGCCCATATGCTCTGTCTTGAAAAAAGGCGGCTCTTCCAAGGTATAAAAAGCAAATTCGATCTCATGTTTGAGCTTGGATTTTTGCAAGGCCAATAATCTTGCGGTTTCCAGTAAACCTGCCACTCCCGAGGCATTATTGTCAGCACCATATCGATCACTAAAGACATCATAATGCGTGCCCATGACCATTTTGGTTTTGGCCTGAGCATTTAAATGGCAAATGACATTTCGATAGCTTAGGCTATTAACTACATAGACCTGAAACTGACAGGGAATGCCAAAACGCTGCATCTGTCCTTTAATCCATGCAGACACTCGGTTCAGTTCTTTAACATTCTTGTAATTTCGAAATTCATCGACACTCATGATCTGGCTGAAAAACAATTCCAGATGAGAAATTTGAGCGCGTGTGTTGGTATTGGCAGCACTGAAACTTGAGCCGATTAGACCGGTGACCAACAGCAGCAAAGTACAACATCCTTTTATGATGACCTTAGTCCGCATTTATTATTATCCATTCCTTTATCAAGCGGAGACTTGAACTCAGGACATTAAAGCAGCACTAAATCCTTCATTTCAATTTCAATTTGTTTCCTGACTCAACTTCGTGTTGTTTGATCGTTATAATGAAGTATCCAATTATTGATCTGTCTGTATGAAAATCCGTATCCTGACCATTGGTCAAAAAATGCCAGCATGGGTGCTGACTGGTTTTGAAGATTATTTCAAACGTATTCAGCCCTTTGTACAGACCCAGATTATTGAACTGCCCATGGCCAAGCGCGGCAAAAATGATTCTGAAGCGGATATCCTGAAATATCGAAATATTGAGGGTGACAGCATTTTAAATGCACTCAAGCAGAACGAAATCCTGATTGCGCTAGAAGTGGGTGGACGTGAGTTCAGTACCGAAAAACTGGCTGAAACCATGAAAGGCTGGATGCTGGAAGGCAATGATGTGGTACTGGCGATTGGCGGGCCAGATGGTCATTCGGAAGCAGTACGTAAAGCTGCTGCATGGCATTGGTCTCTCTCTAAGCTCACACTCCCCCATCCCATGGTTCGGGTGATGCTGATTGAACAACTGTACCGTGCAATGACCATTAACCATAATCATCCCTACCATCGTGCAGGTTAATGACGTTGCTGAAGCGTTCTTTTTATGCAACGTTTTGTTGAATAATTCCCCCTGCTTTTTTCGTTATTTTTAATGCATTATTGAGACATCTTCTAGATGTGGTTTGACTTATGAACTTACAAACGTTGCCCGGCTTATTTATTTCTCATGGCTCTCCTATGCTAGCGCTGAATCCTGAGCAAGTGGGTCCTGCCTTGCATCGTTTAAGCGAAAACCTGCCACGCCCGGAAGCGATTATTATCATGTCAGCGCACTGGGAAAGTGAGGCACTGGAAGTCAGTAGCGGTATTCGACCAGAGACCTGGCATGATTTCCGTGGTTTTCCGCCAGAGCTGTATCAATTACGCTATCCTGCACCAGGAAATCCTGAACTGGCCGAGCAGATCTTGGGTTTGCTGGCCAATGCCGGTTTTGCTGCACATGCCAATAGTACTCGTCCACGTGATCATGGCGTATGGATGCCGCTGCTGCATATGTATCCGGATGCGGATATTCCAGTGGTTGAAATTTCCTTGCCCATGTCGATGAGTGCCGATGAAATCTATAAAATTGGTCAAAGTCTGGCACCGCTACGTGAGCAGCAAATCCTGCTGATTGGTTCAGGCAGTATCACGCATAACCTACGTGAACTGTCTTGGGATGGAACGGCGGCTGATGTACCGGTATGGGCATCAGATTTCCGCAATTTTGTCGTCCATAAACTGGCCCATAGCGATTATGATGCGATACTGGACTGGTCCAATATTCCACACATGGCGCGTAATCATCCAACACTGGAGCATTTTGCCCCGATCTTCTTTGCGATGGGGACCGGAAGCCGCTTTAGTCTGGTGCATAGCAGTTTTAGCATGGGTTCTCTCGGCATGGATGTCTACCGCTTCGATTAATCTTGATTGAAAACTCAAAATTTTAACTTTTAAATTTGGATACATTTTGCAACCAAAATCTGCGATATGTATCCATATCTTTTAGAAATGCATCCGTTATCATTTCAATTCTTTGTTCTTTATTATAAATCCATGAAATTAAAATTTATTGTACTGGCATTATTACCTTTAACTTTTGCAGCCTGTCAGTCGGGTGATATCCAGCAGGCTGGAGATCGTACAGTGGCTACCCTACAACAAAAAAGTGCAAATCAGCTTCTTTCTGCCTACCACTGGCAACTAGATCGCGGGCTGGAACGGCCAATCGTGCTCAGTTTCGATGCTCAAGGCCGCCTGAGTGCCGTGACGGGCTGTAATGGACTCAGTACAAACTGGTCAGTGAAAGATAATATTATCAGCACCAGCGAAGTCATAGGAACCGAAATGGCCTGCGATACCGCACTGATGCAACAGGAACGCTTTGTCAGCCAGCTTTTACAAAAACGTGCAATTCCTTTTGCGCTCAATACCACGAACCTTGACCAGCCGACCCTAACGCTTTCCGCTGCCGATGGTCAAAAATATGAATTTACCGGGAAAATGACTCCGGAAACCAGATATCAGGGGCAAGCTGAAACAATTTTTCTGGAAATTTCCCCAGATACAAAATCATGTACCGGTGTGGCTCAGCAAAGCTGCTTGCAAGTTAAACAGGTTAAATATGATCAAAACGGTCTGAAGACCCAGGTCGATAAGGACTGGACATTATTCTATGACCAGATTGAAGGTTTTCAGCATTCACCGAATGAACGCCAGATTATTCGGCTAAAACGTTTTGAAATTAAGAACCCTGCGGCAGATCAATCTAAATATGCTTATATTTATGACATGGCAGTCGAGCGCGAAGCCGTGAAAGGTTCATTATAAAATATCTATCCATAAAAAACCGAGGCTATGGCCTCGGTTTTTTTAAAGCGACACTCAATCAGACTTAGAATACACCTTGAGCAAGCATTGCATCAGCCACTTTTACGAAGCCTGCAATGTTGGCACCGTCTACATAGTTCACAGTACCGTCTTCTTTGGTACCGAATTTTACGCAGTTACGGTGAATTTCTTTCATGATCGCATGTAAACGCTCATCAACTTCCTCAAAGGTCCAGCCTAAACGCAATGCATTTTGCGACATTTCCAGACCAGAAGTGGCAACACCACCTGCATTTGATGCTTTACCTGGCGCATAAAGCGTTTTCGCTTCAATGAATTTCTCTACAGCAGCCAAGGTTGAAGGCATGTTTGCACCTTCAGCGACACAGATCACGCCATTTGCGAGAAGCTTTTCAGCATCCTCCGCATCCAGTTCGTTTTGAGTCGCGCATGGCAGTGCGATATCACATGGAATACCCCAAGGACGTTGTCCTTCCAGATATTCAAAACCATGTTTAGAGGCAAATTCTGAAATACGACCCCGTTTTACGTTTTTAAGTTCCATCACTTCAGCAAGCAATGCTTCAGTGAAACCGTCTTTGACGTGAACCGTACCCGCAGAGTCAGAAAGTGAAACCACTTTCGCGCCCAGATACAACGCTTTGTCAGCAGCATATTGCGCAACGTTACCAGAACCTGAAATTGCGACAACTTTGTCTTTGAAGCTTTCGCCACGAGACTTGAGCATTTCCTCAGCGAAATACACAGTACCGTAACCCGTTGCTTCCGGACGCGCCAATGAACCACCGAAGGTTAAACCTTTACCGGTGAATACACATGCAGTGTCGTTACTTAATTTTTTCATCATGCCGGCCATATAGCCCACTTCACGACCGCCCACACCAATATCACCTGCAGGGATATCTGTGTTCGCACCTAGGTGACGATATAGCTCGATCATTAAAGCTTGGCAGAAACGCATGATTTCGCCTTCTGATTTGCCTTTAGGGTCAAAATCAGAACCGCCTTTACCACCACCCATAGGAAGTGTGGTTAAAGCATTTTTAAATGTTTGCTCAAAGCCTAAGAATTTTAGGATTGAAAGATTCACGGAAGGGTGGAAACGCATACCACCTTTAAATGGACCGATCGCTGAGTTGTATTGTACGCGGAACGCACGGTTTACCTGAGTTTGACCTTGGTCATCTACCCAAGAAACTCGGAACTGGATCGCACGTTCTGGCTCAACTAGACGTTCTAGCAAACCATGTGCTGCGTATTGTGGATTCTTTTGAATGAATGGCCACAAACTGGTCATCACTTCTTCGACAGCTTGAAGAAATTCTGGTTGGTGTGCATCACGTGATTTTACGTAATCTAGGAACTCATTAAGTGTGTTGTATTTCAACGCTTAATCCTCAGCAGAAAATGGATCAAAATTGGTCAAATTTACAATCAATGTTAAATTTTGGCGCAAAATATTAAATATCTTTTGTAACTAATCTACAATACTTTTTTTGAAAATACTTTAAAATTAATTTGATAACAAATATTTATATTGATTATGAATATTTTTTCTATGTCAGGAAATGCCAATTGAATCAAGGCTTAGATTCAGATTTATGCTTAATAATAAGGCATAACTTGACCCTTAATTGCGCACGACTTAGGAGTTTAAAAATATGTTAAAATGCATAACTCGACATATTTTGTTTCACTTACTGCAAAGCTCAGCATGAGCAGCTCTGGTTATTCATGAATTCGCCAATTTCTCTGGTCCAATCGATTGATGCTTTACTCCCTCAAACCCAATGTGGACTCTGTGGTCATCGTGACGGATGTTTACCTTATGCCCAGTCGATTGCTGAGGGTGAAAATGCCAATAAATGTGTGCCAGGCGGACAGCCTGTTGCCGATGCTTTGGCTGCATTATTAAATCGTCCTGAACTTGTGGCAGAAGAAAGTGTCTGGCCCATTCAAGCCGACGGTCGCCCGCAGCGCATCAAAGCCGTAATTCGTGAAGATGAATGTATAGGCTGTACCAAATGTATTAGCGCCTGCCCGGTCGATGCGATTATTGGCGCCGGCAAACTGATGCATACAATTCTGACCGATCTGTGTACTGGCTGCGAACTGTGCATTCCACCGTGTCCGGTTGACTGTATCGATCTGGTCGAAGACCCACAGCCTTTGCCGACTGAAGCACAGCGTATTGCTGAGCAGGACGATTTACGTCAGCGCTATTATGCGCATATCCAGCGTGAAGAAAAACGCCGTACTGACCGCAAGGGCCCAGTCGTCCGTGCAGAAATCAATACTGCCCTGTTTGCCCAGTTCTCTGCTTTAAATGAGCAGCTTCCTGTGATTGAAGTTGTGAATAAGCCGGCGAATACTCCGATTACGCTAGATTCTAAAACCACGATTGAACTGGCAAAACTACGCACCCAAATTAAAAAGCTGGAAAAACAGCTTTCGGTTCGTGAAGATGCCAGCAAACGCCTGCAACTGACAGAATTAGCTGAAAAATTACAGACCTTACAGGGATAAGTACATGACCACTGCGAGCACAAAACCTGTAAAAAACATGACCAAAAAACAGATTCAGACCTTTTTTGAACGCCTGCGTGAACAGCGCCCCAATCCGAAAACCGAGCTGAATTATGCCAATCCCTTTGAATTACTGGTCGCCGTGACTCTGTCTGCCCAAGCCACCGATGTCAGCGTGAATAAGGCCACGGACAAACTGTTTCCAGTCGCCAATACACCGGAAACGATTTATGCGCTTGGTGTGGATGGTTTAAAGGAATATATCAAGACTATTGGTTTATATAACTCAAAAGCAGTTAACGTAATTAAAGCCTGTGAGATGCTGATTCAGAAGCACAACAGCGTGGTACCGGATAATCGTGCGGATCTGGAAGCCTTGCCGGGTGTGGGACGCAAAACGGCCAATGTGGTGCTGAATACTGCCTTTGGTCAACCGACCATGGCGGTGGATACACATATTTTCCGGGTTGGTAACCGTACCGGATTGGCTACAGGTAAAAATGTGCTTGAAGTTGAGCATCGACTGGTCAAAGTGATTCCGAAAGAATTTATCATTGATTCTCATCATTGGCTGATTTTACATGGCCGTTATTGCTGTATTGCCCGTAAACCGAAATGTCATGAATGTGTGGTCGCCGATGTGTGTAACTGGCCTGATCGTTTTGAATTTGGTGCAGCGCGCGCAATTGCAGTGAAGAATATCGCTATTTCTGAATAGAATTGCAGAACTAAACTAAGACCGAAAAAAAGGTGATCAATACCTCACCTTTTCTACAATTTTCAACATACCGCTTTTATTTAAAACTGGACTCAGCTTCCACTAAAGCATGCCGAATTATTTATTCTGATCGTGTTCAGCCTGTTCCTGTTCTTTTTTGCGCTGTTCAAGCTCCGCCTGCAATTTCGGGTGCAATTGGCGTTGTGGATGCTTGGCTGCATTTTCTGCACGTTCTTCCTGACGTACTTTATTCAGTATTTTAAAACTCATATAGAACAGACCCACCAACACTGCCAGAAATATAATCATTAACACCAACACGCCAAATTTCATAGCCACAGCACCTGTTCAAATACGCAATAAAAAAGAGCCCTAATATGACTTAGGGCTCTTCGATTGTCAAAATCATCGTTAGCCGATTATTTTGCTTGATCCAGAATCGCGAAAAGCTCAGTCTGAACCTGATCGATTGGACGCAGACCGTTTAACTTGTTGTAAGTCGGTGCATTTTCACCTGATGCTGCACGGCCTTGGTAGAAGCCCACCAGTTGCTCAGTTTCAGTATGGTAAGAACCTAAACGTTTACGAATTGTCGCTTCCAGATCATCTGGACGCTGAACCAGATCTTCACCCGTTTCGTCATCTTTACCTTCCACTTTTGGCGGGTTGTAAACGATGTGATACACACGGCCAGATGCCGGGTGCTGACGACGGCCAGAAAGACGTTGTACGATCTCTTCATCTGGAACATCGATTTCAATCACGTGATCGATGTTGATACCTTCGTTTTCTAAAGCTTCTGCTTGAGGAATGGTACGCGGGAAACCATCAAAAATACAGCCATTTACACAATCAGGTTGCGCAATACGCTCTTTGACCAGACCAATGATCAACTCATCAGAAACCAAACCGCCATTGTCCATGACACTTTTAGCTTGTAGACCTAATTCAGTTCCTTCACGAATTGCAGCACGGAGCATATCACCGGTTGAAATTTGTGGGATATTGTAGCGCTTACAGATCAACTGAGCTTGTGTACCTTTACCTGCTCCAGGTGGTCCGAGTAAGATAATGCGCATATATAAACATCCTCATTTAAACAATATGTATGACGCCACGACCACAATCGCCCGATTGTGTCCCCCGGCATCTCATTATAAGAAAGCCACAAACAAATGGATTAAACCCGCGACAAAACCGGTTACCCCACCCAATAAAATCAGAATCCATTCATCTTCCTGAAATGCAGGACGTAAAAGATTCTGAAACTCCTTCGGAGTCAACTCGCGTATGCGGTCTCTAAACATTTGATAGATTTTCTGTGCACGGCTCGCATTAAATGCTGGGTCGCATACAGGCACCATCGTAATTTCAATCGAGCGATCGATCAAGTCCGTCTTGAGTTTTGCATACTCTTTTGGCCCTAAAGACAGCTGTAAAGAGGTCCGAACCAGGGGTGTTTCCATAATTTCATTAATATGACGTTTGACAATGCGGCGGGTTTTGTCTTTTTTCCCGCCATACATCATCTCGGTCATGATCGATTTTAACGTAATCAGATCTTCTGTGACTACACTTGCGAAAACATCAGAGACTTCATCCTGACGTTTCATAAATGCGCCTTGTATGTTATAGGTGCCAATACGCGGAATGACAGGTTTAATCCATGGAAACTGGCGACTTGTGGTACGGCTAAAGAATTGCGGGTACTTTACCGGGTGCGGATAGAGCGGGTTGAATACCATCCAGATTGCAATCCAGTTGGTCAAAAAGCCCCAGATGGCAGCCCAGAACGGGACAGTCCAGTGCCACGGCACCACGAACCAGACAATCATCTGGAAAATACCAAAGAACATGCCGATGAGTGCACTGATATGCCAAATAAAATTGATTTCTTTTTGGCCCACTTTCAGGAACATACGCACCATTAACCGACGGTCACCTTCCATCTGGCTGACCACCATTTCACGCATATCGACAAGTGACTCGACGTTCATGGTCAGCTCGGTCACCAATTCACGCAAAATTGCCGGCATTTGTTTTTGTGCCTGTGCATAAATTCTGCGTTTGATGGCAAAAGGCAGGTTTTCCCAAAGGACTGCATTACGATCCATCATCACTTCATCAATCAGATGTTCAAGTTCGAAACCGACCTGTTCACCAATGATCCGTGCCATATCATCTGGATCCATCGCCTCTAAAAACTCGCGGATGGAACCTAGTTTAGACAAAGTGTTATCGGTAATAATGCCTGAAATACGGCCAGCTTTGCGTGGCACGATCCCCTGCCAGCCGACAGGTACAGGACCGAGATGGACACCCCAAAAATTGATCGGATAAAACACCATTTTCAGTGCCATCCAGACGTGAGCCCACGTTACAAATGCGGTCACCGGAATAATGCTGAGCACGGCCCAAAAATCCGGGCGATTCACAAAGGTTTGCCACAATTCGTTGACGTACTCAAGCATGCATAAGTTCCATATTTAATTTTTTGTTCACAGAATACACATATTTATAAGGTCAAATATTTTGTCTATAAACCGATACTTAAAGTATAGGAAAATTGTAGTCGCGGTTCAGTTTCGGCCACCACACGACCATTTTGATCTTCAAATTTCTCTCCGGCACCAATGCCGACACTAAAACTGCTGATTCGCTCTGAACTCAACAAAACATAGGCCAAATCAATTCCAGCACCTAAGCGGGCCTTGTATTCATTGTCGACGCGTTTGCTTTCAATATGACCCGCATAGCCTCCGACATAATACCCATTTTTATCCTTGCCGGTCAGATGTGCAGGATAACGAAAGCCTACTTGTCCCCCTATCGTTCGATCATCATCCAGAAAAACCCCACCTTTCACATAAGCAATCCCATAAGGATTAACCCATTCAGTATTTAAATGTACCAGCTTCCGGGTAAAACCAGCCCCAACATTAAAGGCTTTTGCCTGAGTAGCTTCTACTTTATCTGCAGTATTATTGATTTGATCATGTGCATAGGCCCCGTTCGCCCACAATGCAAACGCCAACAAAGGGTAAACCTTGTTCATTCCTTCACCATCTTCCTTAATTATAGTTTTTGGTATAGTCCTATTTTTATTCGATTTTACTGTATCAGAATTATCACAACTCTTATATACAGCACTTTACAATTTTCATGTCTGCAAAGTCAAAGCTTAAAGGAACTGATCGTAATGGCAGTTTTTCATTATCAAATCAAGTCCAGTTGCGTTAGAATATTCCACTTTGATTCTTTCCTCCTTTCCTCAGGTCTCAAGTCGATCGCGTATGAAGCAGCACTTTCCTTTAAAAAATGCACAACAAGAAAAGCGCATCTATCGTAGTCGAGTATGGATTTCTGTTGGAATAGTCATCTTTTTTATGCTGCTGCTGGTTAGCCGCTATGCCTATTTACAACTCTTTAATTTCGAGACCTTCAGTACCGCTTCTGACCAAAACCGGATTCGTCTGCAACCTCTGCCTCCAGCGCGCGGTTATATTTATGACCGTAACGGCGTATTGCTGGCCGATAACTACCCGGTTTTTACCGCAACTTTAAGCCGCGCCGATGTGCAGGATATTGACCAGACTTTGGAACGTCTGAAGCCTATTCTGGAGCTGACTGAAGAAGATATTGAACGCTTCCAAAGCCGGATCAAAACAGCACGTAGAACCGAACGGGTTTCGATCAAGCTCAACCTGAATGAAAATGATATTGCCCGTTTTAGCGAGGTCAAATATCAGTTTCCGGGCGTGAATATTGAAACCCAGATGACCCGCTATTATCCGCATGGCGACCTGTTTGCCCATGTGATTGGTTATGTGGGCCGGATTAATGACAAAGAACTCAAAGCCATTGACAAGGATCTTTATGCCGGGACCAACCTGATCGGGAAAATTGGGGTAGAAAAATCCTATGAAGAACTTCTGCATGGGGTGCCAGGAAATGAATCGGTAGAAGCGGATGCTTTTGGTAATGTGCTACGGCATTTGGGCCGTAAGGATCCGGTGCGCGGTAATGATCTGTTCTTGTCACTGGATTATGGTTTGCAGGTGGTGGCTTCAGAGCAACTGGCTGGACGCCGTGGTGCGATTGTGGCGATGAATCCGAAAACTGGGGAAATTCTGGCGCTGGTTTCCAGCCCAAGTTTCAATCCAAATCTGTTTGTGACCGGTATCAGTCATAAAGATTATAGTGATCTGCGTGATAATCTGGATCAACCTTTATACAACCGCGCCGTGCAAGGGGTTTATCCTCCTGGTTCAACCATTAAACCGATGTTTGCATTGGGCGGCCTGCATTATGGTCTGGTGGACTGGGATACCACTATTTCTGATCCGGGCTATTTCAGTCTGCCGGGCGATAGTCACCGCTTCCGTGACCATAAAAAATCCGGGCATGGCGCAGTCAACATGCACAAAGCTCAGGTCGTTTCTTGTGATACTTATTTCTATGTCATGTCCTACCGCATGGGCATTGAGAAAATGAACACCTGGATGCGTCAGTTTGGTTTTGGTGAAAAAACCGGCGTGGATTTACCAAGTGAAAGCTCAGGACTGTACCCGAACCCGGAATGGAAGATGCGTACCCGTAACGCCAAATGGTTACGAGGTGAAACTATTTCGGTGAGTATCGGTCAGGGGGCTTTCACTTCAACGCCGTTACAACTGGCCATGGCAACGGCCATTACCGCCAACCATGGCAATAAAGTCATTCCGCATGTGTTACGTGAAAGTCGCGGTGCCAAAACGTTCAAGGTACATAATGGTACCCACGGCAAAATCGATTTTAATGGTCAGGAAGAAGACTGGATCAAGATGCGTGATGCCATGGTCGACGTGATTCAATCTGGTACAGGCCGAGGCATCAAAAGTGGCTTACAATATTCCATTGCAGGTAAAACTGGTACAGCTCAGGTGAAGAGTATTGCTCAAGGCAAGCGTTATAATGAATCCTTATTGACCGACCGTCAGCTGGATCATGGCCTGTTTGTCGGTTTTGCACCTGCTGAAAATCCTGAAATTGCGATTGCGGTCATTCTGGAAAATGGTCGTGGCGGTAGTGCAGCCACTGTGCTGGCTCGTCCGATTTTTGATTACTGGTTGCTGCATAAAGATAAGAAGCCGGTACGCCCGCAAGGTCATCAGCTCAGTGGTGGTCTGATGACAGCCGGAATCAAGCCTGCTGAATTGCCAAGTGGTGCAGGCATGTTGAGTCAAGATGCAGCAACTGTAGCTCCAGCCAATATTCAGCCACCAGATCCTGCCACCAATCCATCTGCAAATGCAGCTGCTCCAGCTGTAGCGCCTCCTGCTCCCACACCGGTAGAACGAGACTAAAATGAAAAACCAACTTCGAATTATTGGGGGTGACTGGAAACGTCGTCAACTACCTTTTGCCAGCATTGAGGGTTTACGCCCGACGCCTGATCGAGTACGCGAAACCCTGTTTAACTGGCTTATGTGGGACGTACAAAATGCACAGGTTTTGGACATTTGTGCAGGATCTGGTGCCTTGGCTTTTGAAGCCTTATCGCGTGGTGCGGCCTCAGTCGTCATGATTGAACCGGATCGTACTCAGGCACAATTCCTGACCCAGAATCTTGAACTATTACAAGTCACCAAAGCACGCGCCCAATTGAAAATAGCAACGGCGCAGCAAGCTTTAACCAGCCTGCAAACACAATTTGATCTGGTTTTTCTCGATCCACCGTATAGCCTGAACTTATGGGAAGAGCTGGCATTACAGGCGGATCATCTGGTGAAAAATAATGCTTATATTTATGTGGAAGCAGACCGTGATCTACAGTTGCTTAAATTACCAGCGTCATGGCGACTCATTAAAAATACCAAAGCCGGCACAGTGCGTGCAGGGCTTTATCAAAAAAGTGTTTCTTAAATAAAGTTACAATTAAGACCCATTAAAAAAGGATTCCACCGCGGAATCCTTTTTTGTCAATAATAGTCAAACTGAAAGATGCGAGAATCATTTTAGTCACGATCACGGCGCCAATCACGGTTGTCACCTCTGTCACGCTTCCAATCCCGATGATCTCTATGCTCCCGATTTTTCCAGTCACGATCCTTGTGGTCTCGATCATAATGTCCGTTGCGATCCCGGTGATCACGAGAACCATCATCCCATGGATCAACCACACAACCAGTTAATGACACTGCCAATACAGAAAGTAAAATCGCTTTTTTAATCATGTCCCTAATCTCTTTACTGCACCCTATCAGTATCAGGCGAGTTCATGGAGACTAAACGAACTCATTGTTGCTCTGTTGTAGTGATTTATGCATTTTTTATGCAGGAATAAAAAACTCATTCCTTATTTTCGTTTTAATATTTTACGCACATTTGAACTTTAATTTGCATAAATACAGCTAACTAAAAGCTTGGCTTTTTCCCTGATCTTTAGAATACTGCTGCCTTTCCTTCTGACCTTACCTTTATGACCTGGCTGTTATTTATTCTTGGTGCAATAGTCGCTGGTTTCGTACAGGGGCTGACCGGTTTTGCCTTTGCCCTGATCGCCATGTCTTTCTGGGTCTGGGTGCTGCCTCCGCAACTGGCCGCGCCCTTGCTGGTATTTGCCTCGATCTGGAGTCATGTGATTTCACTCAGTCAGGAAAAAAAGCAGCTAGTTTTATCCAGGCAGTTGGTGCTGCCTTATCTGATTGCTGGTCTGATTGGCGTGCCGCTGGGTACTTATCTGTTGCACATCATCCAAGCTGATACATTTAAACTGGTTTTGGGCATTTTTCTGGTGCTCTGGTCTCCGCTGATGCTGCTCAATCCACAAATCAAAACCATTCAGCGCTCGGGAAAGATAGCCGACAGTAGTATCGGATTGATGGGTGGAATATTAGGCGGACTTGGTGGTTTTTGTGGAGCCGTCCCTTCAGCATGGGTGATGTTGAAACAACTCCCGAAAGCCCAGCAACGCTATATCTTGAGGCATTTTAATTTTGCAGTTCAGGTCTTCGCACTCGGTACCTATCTATGGCAAGGTATGATCGATCAAAGTCATTTACCCTATATGGCAGTGTTAATAGTTTTTGTCAGTATTCCGGCCATTTTAGGGGCAAAACTCTTCTATAAAATTTCTGAACTGCTGTTTAAACGTATTATCCTAAGTTTGCTGTTCAGCGCCGGCTGTTTTCTTATAGCGTCCCAATTCATTTAAGCCCAATCTCATGCAGAGTTGGTTTACTTTGCCTCAGGCTTGAATCCGCTGACATAACTGCTATGTTAGGGCCAATATTTCGTAATATAGATCATCATTATGCAGATTCGTGATCAGATTGTTCTCGTTACCGGCGGAGCACGTGGCTTGGGCTTGGCGATTACTCAAGCCCTATTGGCAGAAGGTGCTCGCGTCGTCGTCAATTATCATAGCAGTCAGCAAACCGCCGAATAGCTCGCGCAGCAGTATTTCGAGCAGGTCTTTATTTATCAGGCCGATGTCACTCAGGCTGATCAGGTACGGACTTTATTTGCTGCGGCAAAAAACCATTTCGGGGAAGCGATTCATGCGGTCGTCAATAATGCGCTGATTCAGTTTGAATTTAATGGGGATGATCGTCCTAAGGTTGAAGATTTGACTTGGGAGACCATGTCACGTCAATTCAGTGGTGCAGTACAGGCCGCCCTCAATACCACACAAGCCGCACTAGATGATATGAAGCACGCGGGTTTTGGCCGGATCGTGAATATTGGTACAAACCTGGTGCAAAATCCGGTGGTTCCTTATCATGACTATACCACCGCCAAAGCTGCATTATTGGCCTTTACCCGCACCACGGCGCAGGACTTGGGACAATATGGCATCAATGTGAATATGCTCTCTGGTGGCCTGTTACAAACCACAGATGCCAGTAAGGCCACACCTGACATTGTCTTTGACCTGATTGCTCAATCAACTCCTTTACGCCGCGTGATTACACCAGAAGAGTTTGCTGCTGCAATCCTGATGTTTTTATCGCCTTATTCACGTGCAGTAACCGGACAAAACCTGATTGTGGATGGTGGCTTGGTTAAAGGTTAACTGACCAGAGAATAGACCGGGATTTTTAGATTCTATTGTTCTATTTTTTGACCATCTGGTAGATTAAAAAGGTTTTGTGACCGGGTTTTACTTCTACAATACGGTGTTCCCATAAAACCTTTTGTCTATTTTCTATGAAATTTATCACGACATTGCTCAGTACCTTATTGCTGGCAAGTTGTATGTCTAGCGATCTGAAAAAATCGGAACAGCTGCTGCAAAATTTCCAGTGCTCCCAGATCGAGATGTCACAGATGTCGCATACCAGCATGACCGATTATTATCAGCATTCGCTCTATAGCACAAAATCCAAGGCCGAAGCGTATATCGAGCATTATCACCAAGGTGAAAAGTTATTTGATATTCCCTTATCGGAAGTTGTGCAACAGCAATATGAGCTGTATAAAAGTGCCTGTCAAAGCCTCGGTGGAATTTTACCCGCTTCTGAAAACTAAGTAGTATTTGTCTGATATTCTTAATTCTTAGGCAATAAAAAAGCAGGGAAAATACCCTGCTTTTTTTACAATGCAATTTTAATTCTGATAATAACGCTGATCGACACTGAAACATTCAGGGAATTTTGGCTGAATATCTGCATAAAATGCCATAATTTCCGCCATATCTTTTTCATAATCCCCTGTCGGATAAACAATTTTACCTACACCAGTTTTTTTCTTGGCATAGTCCATATAAGCCAAAGCAATCGGTACACCCGCATTGATGGCAACATGATAAAAACCGGTTTTCCACTGTTCCTGTTTGGCACGCGTTGCTTCTGGTGTGACCAGCATGACCAGTTTGGGATGGGTCTTAAATAAATCCGTCATCACCTGTACCATGCTCGGACGCGGTTCACCCGGCTGCTTAGGTCGACGGTCAATCCCGATTCCGCCCATCGCCCGTACAAAAGGCCCCAATGGAAATTTCATATAACTGTCTTTAATGGTTAAGCGAACATTCACACCTAACGCTTTCAAAGCCAGACGCGCATAGAGTGCATCCCAGTTACTGGTATGAGGAGCAGCAATCATGACACATTGCTCTAAATCTAGTGGCCAGTGATTATCAATTTCCCAACCCATCATATTCAGACTTTGTTCTGCTAACTTCTCAAACACCTTATGCACCAGTTCTATTCAAATCTGCGCGAATTTTAGCAACCTCGGCAAATATAGATAGTGCTCTATGATCAATAAATAAACAATTAATCTATATTTGTATAATTAGAATTTTTAAATGAATAGTTGATTATTTTTTCCACCTTCAACTTATCTCATACATCAATTTACGGATAGTTCAGATTGCTTCCCCATATAAATAGGAATTTCTTTCCAATATAAAGGATTCATACATTAAAAAGCTCTTAACCTCCTAATTTTGGGATATGGCAAATATGAGGGTCTTTTTATACTGAATCCACATTATAAATTTCAGGAAGATTCTAATGAAAAAAACTTTACTTTGCCTTGCTTTAGCGGGGTTACTTAGTGCCTGCGGCGGTTCGGATGATAACTCAAGTACACCTCCTGCAAGTAATATTGGAACCCAGACAGGGGTGCTGACGGATGCTGTGATTTCTGGAGTACGCTATGTCACAAGTAGTGGTGCTACAGGTTTTACCAATGACAATGGTGAATTCAACTTCAATGAAGGAGAAACGGTTAAATTTTATATTGGTGATGTTCAACTCGGTGATGAAATTGAAGCCAAAGAACGTGTTACCCCTTTGGATTTAGCTGAGACTGAAAATGCTCGCCTTAACTTACTGGTATTTTTACAATCCTTAGATGGAGATGATAACGATGACAAACTTCAAATTAGTACGGCCACTACAGATGCCTTAAAAAATCAGAGTATTAATTTTGACCAACCTTATAATGACTTTAAAAATGAAGCTATTGTCAAAACAGTAATTCCTGAAGAAAAGTTAGTGAATGAAGAGGATGCTAAAGCACACTTTCAAGCGACCTTCTACAAAGATATTGCCGGCACCTGGGAAATCAACCGTACCGACAGTAGCGCGGTATTGCTTCACATCTTAGAAGATGGCCGTTATGCCTTGGGTGAAGCCGAGGAAAAAGATGATGCAGGTGAACCAGGTATTGAAATAGGACACTTGAAGTGGGATGCAACGACTAGCGTAATCCAACCTGTAATCCTTCATGATACTAACGGCGAATGGGGGCTTTCACATCCTGCAGATCAGAAACTTTATACATTAAACTTTGATGGCACGCGTCTGGTACTGAACGAACCTGGCGCCAATGCGACCTATTATTTAAGCCGTATTCAACAGTCCAATGGTCTGGTCGGTAGCTGGCGTTTAAACGATACGCATCTGTTTGCCTTCTTTGACAATAACTATTATTTCTTCCTAGACACTGAAGGCGGAGATGATTGTGGTTGGCCGGGCATTGAATATGGCAAATACACCTTGTCGGCAAACACGCTCACCACCACTGAAGTCTTATTCGACACCAATGAGTGTGGCGGATTACAAGACAGTTGGGATGGCAGCAAAACGATTGCATCTATTAATATCTCTGGCAATACCCTTGTCCTCCACCCGCAAGGTGAAGGTCCTGTAAGCTTGCAACGCGTTAAATAACCCATATAAACCGGCTTGAATATGAAATTCAGGCCGGTTTAATCAATATGCTCAAAATGAATGGTACAGCCCATCAATAAATGCATCAGTTCGATTTGCGAACAACATTGGGTTTTTTCATAAATATTTTTAAAATACGTCCGTACCGAACTCAACGTAATGCCACACTGTTCTGCAATATCTTCTATTTTATAACCATTAATTAACAACTCGCATAAATCAAACTCTCGTTTGGAAAGCTGGTAACACTGTTGTAGGTAAGCTCTTGACAGGGAATAATGCTGGTTTTTTCTCTGTCATAAATAAGGCAATCTGATGCTGAGCAGACTGTAAATGTTGCATATTTCTTAATTTTTTAAATGGCACCACCGTCAGCATGAATTGTGAGCCTGCCCCATCACTCAACGCCAAGACTCCACCTACTTCAGTCTGAATGGTCGTATCTTCCAGCAAAGCACTTTCCAGAAGCTGATCAAAACGTACCTGCTGAGCATAATTGGTTTTTAGACGGTTATGTATATCGAGATCCAGACATGAACTCTGATCAAGCATCTTTTGCGCAACAGGATTGGAATAACTTAAACACAGGTTTTGATCGAGCAGTACAATCCCGGTTTTTAAACTATCCAATACGGTATACAAGCTTAAATTATCTTGTTGAATCAAGTTGATTTGCCGGTGAATTTGCAAAGCCCGGCGTAAATGAATACTGATGCGTCTTAGAAAATCCAGCTCAACTTGTTCAAAAGGCTGTACTTCAGGTGCACGATGAATACCCAGTACCGCCCAACGATAATTTCCCCGATCCAGCAATACCCCTGCCAGATAAGATACACCGCCAGGCTTTAAACACTTCTCATAGAAAACATAGTGATCCGTACCCGGCTGTTCTGCATAGTGCTGACAGTTATGACTCAGTGCATCGCCCATCTCGATCGCATTCCATAAGGGCATATGCAGTTTCATATCAATCACTCTGACACGCTCATCTTGATAAGCGGCCAGACTTTCATTCGGGATATTGTGCGTATAGACAAAATCATAGCCTGGATTAAGCTGATCCAGACCGGTAAAAATTGCACTCTTACTTTTAGTATAGCTCACGATATCTTTGATCACGTCCAGCCACAGAGATGGCAATACAGCAGCATCATAAATTTTTGCAATCAGATTATTTTCTTGTTCTAATTTCATTATCCCCTCCGCATTATCATTATTTTCTAATCATAGCGTTCAGAATTAGTTAACGAAACAGCATAAAGTGACTTTAAACTTGACTAAAAATTCTTAAGTCCTGCTCACTTATCAATAACTCTGGCCTGATTCACCTAATGAATCAAACTTTAACAAGATTGCCCTATTTATCTGTACTGACTACTTTTAATGTAATTAGCTAACAAATAAATCCATAGGATCAAAACAATGAAGAAATTTATATTCACCGCTGCGATGGCAGTCGCTATTTCATCAACGTTGACAGCATGTTCAAAACAGAATGACAATGAGCCAATGAATCATAATGCACCATCCAGCCCAGCGATGACGGAGCAAAATAACCCCGGTACCAATCTGACTCGGGCTGATAGCGCAGAGACCTCATTAGATTGGGCAGGTGAATATGAAGGTGTATTTCCTTGTGCCGACTGTGAAGGCATTAAAGTCGAGTTACAGCTTAATTCAGATAAGACTTATGAACTGAGTGAAGAATATTTAGGGAAAGCTAATAATAATGAATTTGAACTCAAAGGCAGTTTTAGTTTTGATCCTCAGGATCCGTCACTCATCACATTAGATAACAAAGCTGAAAACCGTAAATTCTTTGTTGGCGAAAATTTTATCGAAGCACGTGATGTTGAATCAGGTAAAAAAATTGAGAGTAATTTAAATTATAAATTAGTTAAAAAGTCTTCATCATAATTTTGTAAAGAATAAAAAAATCCCCGCTATTGCGGGGATTTTTTTAAGATCGGATGATCAACATGAATTACATCATGCCGCCCATACCACCCATGCCGCCCATATCAGGCATTGCAGGCTTGTCTTCTGGAATATCCGTAATCATACATTCAGTTGTCAACATTAATGCAGCAACAGAAGCAGCATGCTCAAGTGCAGAACGCGTTACTTTTGCTGGGTCAAGAATACCCATTTCGAGCATATCGCCATAAACACCTGTTGCCGCGTTATAACCGAAGTTGCCTTCGCCATTTTTCACAGCATTGATCACCACTGAAGGCTCATCACCCGCATTCGATACGATTTGACGAAGCGGCGCTTCAATCGCACGACGTAGAATGTTGATACCTACATTTTGGTCATCATTCGCGCCAGTTACGTTATCCAATACTTTCGCTGCACGTACCAGTGCAACACCACCACCTGCAACCACACCTTCTTCAACCGCAGCACGCGTTGCATGAAGGGCATCGTCTACACGGTCTTTCTTCTCTTTCATTTCAACTTCAGTCGCAGCACCGATTTTGATCACTGCAACACCGCCTGCCAATTTAGCAACACGTTCTTGAAGTTTTTCTTTGTCATATTCAGACGTAGATTCTTCAATTTGCGCACGGATTTGCT
This sequence comes from Acinetobacter sp. YH12255, assembly GCF_013417355.1. Classification (NCBI taxonomy): domain Bacteria; kingdom Pseudomonadati; phylum Pseudomonadota; class Gammaproteobacteria; order Moraxellales; family Moraxellaceae; genus Acinetobacter; species Acinetobacter sp. YH12255. Next base: position 17,311 of record NZ_VPEC01000009.1, on the reverse strand, counting down.
GAACACGTTCAGAGATTTGACCTGCATTACCCGCACCATCCACAATCACTGTGTTTTCTTTAGATACAGTCACTTTATGTGCAGTACCTAAATGTTCAAGTGCAGTTTGATCTAGCTGCATGCCAATTTCTTCAGAAATCACCGTACCGCCAGTCAAGATCGCGATGTCTTGCAGCATCGCTTTACGACGATCACCAAAACCAGGCGCTTTTACTGCACATACTTTGATGATGCCGCGCATGTTGTTGACAACCAAAGTTGCCAACGCTTCGCCTTCAACATCTTCAGCGATGATCAAAAGCGGTTTACCTGTTTTCGCAACTGCTTCAAGCACTGTGATCAACTCACGAATGTTGCTGATTTTTTTGTCAACCAGAAGAATGAACGGATTTTCAAGCTCCGCAGTTAGTGTGTCTTGCTTGTTTGCGAAGTATGGCGAGATGTAACCGCGGTCAAACTGCATACCCTCTACCACATCTAGAGAATCTTCAAAGCCTGAACCTTCTTCTACAGTGATGACGCCTTCTTTGCCCACTTTTTCCATTGCTTGCGCAATCAGTTTACCTACAGTGGTGTCAGAGTTTGCAGAGATCGAACCGACTTGTTCAATCGCTTTAGAATCAGACGCAGGTTGAGCAGTTGCTTTAATTTCAGCAACCAAAGATTTAACTGCAATATCAATACCGCGTTTCAGGTCCATTGGGTTCATACCCGCTGTCACTGACTTGATGCCTTCGTTCAAAATTGCTTGAGCCAATACAGTTGCAGTGGTTGTACCATCACCTGCGATGTCATTGGTTTTAGAAGACACTTCACGAACCAGCTGAGCACCCATATTTTCGAATTTATCTTTTAGGGTGATTTCTTTGGCAACCGTTACACCATCTTTGGTGATGTGCGGCGCACCGAAAGAACGGTCGATCACAACGTTACGGCCTTTAGGACCTAGTGTTACTTTCACTGCATCTGCAAGGATGTTCACACCAGCAATCATTTTGCTGCGCGCTGAATCACCAAATTTTACGTCTTTAGCTGACATTTTTGACTCCAAATACTTTTAATATCTTTTAAATTCTGATGAACATAAGACGACTTTAAACGGAAATTAAGCAAATACCGCTAAAATATCAGATTCTTTCATAATAAGAAGTTCTTCGCCGTCAACTTTCACAGTTGTACCCGCATACGTACCGAACAATACTTTATCGCCAACTTTTACATCTAGTGCACGTACACCATTGTCAGTGATTTGACCATTACCTACAGCAATGATTTCACCTTGAGCTGGTTTTTCTGCAGCAGAACCAGGAAGTAAAATACCGCCAGCTGTTTTAGTTTCTTCTTCAACACGACGAATAACAACGCGGTCATGTAATGGACGAATGTTGCTCATATTTAACTCCATCAGACTAAGTCTTTTTAGGTCACTGATGACGACTTAATTATTCCATGGGTCATCATCAAAAATTTTTGATGTCACTTTTATGGAGATGGAATAAAACGCTTCAAGGGCAAAAATGAAAAAAAATTGCTTTTTTTTAACGAATACTGATTTTTCGTCTATTTATTCAACATATCAGGCTTTAACAGAAAGGACTGGGTCACGTCATCGAATAAATACTGGGAAATTTTTCCTGATGCATCAATCAGATTAAAACTATTTGGCTCTTTTTTATGTAGCCGATGCGAGGCTGAAGTACCTGCATGTACATCATAAACAGGATGATCTGCCCCTAACTCAAAGATCAGGTTCAAATCATAAACCGCAGGTTGATGCAGATGTCCATGCAAGACTGCAAACAGGCCATGTGCTGCCCAAGCTTCTAAAGCAATTTTGGCCATCAATGGACTATCCTTAAAACCGCGCTTATTTTGAAAAGGCACATAGAACGGTTGATGGCTGACAATAATTTTTAATTTGGAAGAAGGCGCTTGGCCTAATTTCCGATCAATACGCTGAATCTGCTCAAGCGATAAATGCCCTTTGGTGTGATAGCGGCGCCGGATTGAGTTCACCCCCACCAGATAAAAGTTGTCTGTTTCAAGTGTGGGTTCAAGTTCACCAAAAAAAAGCTGATAACGGGTAAATGGATTGAACAGCCGATTCCATAAATGATAGAGCGGAATATCATGATTACCCGGAATTACCAGATAAGGTGTCTCAAGCTGATCTAAAAACCGTTTACAGGCCAAAAACTGGCTTAAACGTGCGCGTTGGGTCAGATCACCACTGACGACGACCGCTTCCAGAGGATGAGTCTGACAGAACTGTCGAATTGCCTCTAAACACTCGGGTTTTTCTGTCCCAAAATGCAGATCAGACAGATGCAGGATCATGCGACACCCTTACACTCAGGCTGTTTTTTAAAACAGAAATATTGAGGGGCGGTGCCATTTCTACGATTTCGCCATCAATCGCCACCATCAATTTCTTGGATCTAGATTCGATACGGACTTGATCGGCAGCAAAACTGTAAACATCCGAAGCCTGATCAATCTTGCCACGAACCAACTGATACACAAGCTTAAATAAAGTTAGCTTATCACTTTTAGAAACCACCACTCCTGCGACTTTACCCTGCTCTGCTGCTTTGGCAATCTGCATTTTCATATCTGCCAGTTGCAAGGGATTGTTGCCAAAAAAGATCAGCGGTGTTTTTAGCGGATATTTCTTGTGATCTACCCAGATTTCCAGTTTCAGTTCCTTACGGTCGCGAATCAGCACATCCAGTGCGGAAGTATAGGCATGTAACGGCAATCGACCAAACCGCCGGTTATAATCTTCACGTTTTTTGATAAATAAGGGATACAGACCCAAACTGGCATTATTCAGATAAATATCCTGATTAATTTGGGCTACATTGATACGTTTAGATTGTCCCGTGGCAATCACTTTAGCGGCTTCAATTAAATCCAAGGGAATATCTAATAATCTGGCTACATAATTAAAGGTACCCAAGGGTAAAATTCCAACAGAAATTTGCGTATTCAATAAATGTTTGGCGACTGTATTTAAAGTACCATCCCCACCTGCTGCCACCACGATGCCTGCTTCATCCGACGCTAAATGTCGTGTCAACACCTCCGCCATAACGTGATCAAATTGCTGTGAATCATTGATTTCATAAGCTTTAGTCTGATAACCTTGCGCTGAAAATATTTCAGTCAATTGTTCATAGATCCCTTCTGGCCCTTGTATGCGAAAACCAGCATTATGATTATAAATAAGCGATAAGGGTTTAGATTGATTAGACATTTTTCGCACAACTTTATGAAGCCTATTGGCATTTTGTCCAATTCATAGACAATTAACAGTAGCTTTATGTAAAATTCAAATGGCAACCATTTATTTAATCAATAACGAATATGAGACGTGCTATAAAATTAATAAATTGATTTTATTAATAATTTTTAAAATAAATACCAACCATAATTAAAATAAATAACCAAGGTAATTCAAATATTTAGTTTTATCTTATTGTTTTCATTATATTTACAAATAAAATAGCATTATATGCCAAAAGAAATCTAGTGCTTCTTTGGTCTTATTTTTTTTATCATTTTATGCTTTAATACAGCCACTTTTTTTCATATATCATCCGGGCAACATTTTTATTGCTCGGATTGTACTTTGTACATCCTTTTTGTACACATTTGAGATAGGCCTCACCATGACCCAAGTGAACGCACCAGAATTCGTTCGTCACCCTAAGCTTATTGCTTGGGTGGAAGAGATTGCTAAATTAACAAAACCAGCAAAAATTGAATGGTGTGACGGTAGCGCAGAAGAATATCAACGTTATATCGACTTGATGATCGCTAACGGCACAATGCAAGCACTGAATCAAGAAACTCATCCTGGTTCTTATCTTGCGAATTCTGATCCTTCTGACGTTGCTCGTGTTGAAGGTCGTACTTACATTTGCTCTGAAAACAAAGAAGACGCTGGCGCAACCAACAACTGGGAAGCACCTGCTGAAATGCGCGCTCGCCTCAACGGTTTGTTTGATGGTTCTATGAAAGGTCGTACTTTGTACGTTGTGCCTTTCTCTATGGGTCCTTTAGGTTCTCATATTGCACACATCGGTATCGAATTAACAGATTCTCCTTACGTTGCTGTAAGCATGTCTAAAATGGCACGTATGGGTAAAGCGGTTTATGACGTTCTAGGTACTGATGGCGAATTCGTTCCATGTGTACACACTGTGGGCGCTCCATTAGAAGAAGGTCAAAAGGACGTTGCATGGCCTTGCAACCCTGAAAAATACATCGTGCATTACCCAGAAACTCGTGAAATCTGGTCTTACGGTTCTGGTTACGGCGGTAATGCATTGCTTGGTAAAAAATGCCTAGCATTACGTATTGCATCTTATATGGGTCGTCAACAAGGCTGGTTAGCTGAACACATGCTGATCCTTGGCGTGACTAACCCACAAGGCGAAAAACACTACATCGCAGCTGCATTCCCATCTGCTTGTGGTAAAACAAACTTCGCAATGCTGATTCCACCAGCGGGTTACGAAGGTTGGAAAATTGAAACTGTAGGTGATGATATTGCTTGGATCAAACCAGGTGAAGATGGTCGTCTATATGCAATCAACCCTGAAGCTGGTTTCTTCGGTGTAGCGCCTGGTACAAATACCAAGACCAACCCGAACTGTATGGCAACGCTTCACAAAGACGTGATCTATACCAACGTTGCTGTGACTGACAACGGTGAAGTTTGGTGGGAAGGTCTGACTAAAGAAGCACCTGCTAATCTAACTAACTGGAAAGGTCAACCACACACTGGCGAAGAAAAAGCTGCGCATCCAAATGCTCGCTTCACTGTTGGTGCTGGTCAATGCCCTTCTATCGACGCTGACTGGGAAAATCCAGCAGGTGTTCCAATTTCTGCGTTCATTTTCGGCGGTCGTCGTGCAGACACAGTGCCTCTAATTTCAGAAGCATTCGACTGGGTTGATGGCGTTTATAAAGCTGCAACTATGGGCTCTGAAACAACTGCTGCTGCTGTTGGACAACAAGGTGTTGTACGTCGCGACCCATTTGCGATGCTCCCATTTGCTGGTTACAACATGGCTGACTACTTCTCTCATTGGTTAGAAATGGGCGAAAAAGTTGGTGCAAAAGCTGCGGCTGCTGGCAACAAGCTTCCTGGTATCTACAACGTGAACTGGTTCCGTCGTGATGCTGAAGGCAATTTCGTATGGCCTGGTTTCGGTCAAAACATGCGTGTTCTTGAGTGGATCATTGACCGTTGTGAAGGTCGTGCTGATGCTGTTGAAACTCCAATTGGCCGTGTACCAACTTATGAACAGTTGAACTGGACTGGTTCTGACTTCACTAAAGAACAATTTGACCTTGTAACTTCTCAAGACAAAGATCAATGGATCAAAGAACTTGAAAGCCACACTGAATTGTTCAATAAACTTGGTGACCGTCTGCCAGAAGCGTTGAAAAAACGTCAAGCTGAACTGATTGAAGCTGTTAAAAAATCTGCATAATTGCTGATTTAAAATTAAAAGAGGTCGCGTAAGCGGCCTTTTTTATTAAATGGATAAACAATTGATCACAATTGACCAGAGCAGCAGTTGAAGCAAACTATGGCATAATTAGCGCAAGACTTTAGGAAATATAAATATGAAAAGAACAACAGTCATTTTAGCTCTGGCTGCAAGCAGCTTCATGTTGAGTGCGTGTCAGACTGCACCACATCAGTTCAACGGAAAAAGTGGCTATGAAATTCTGGAACGTTCAGGCAATACAGCAACCTTGAGCTATACGCTTTCAGGACGGCCTAATCAGGATGAAAGAAAATTGCAGGCAGCCTGTCAACAGACTTTGGGCGGTTCAAAAACCTATAATATTCAGATTTTAAGCACTAATGAAATTTCTAATCCACTTGCGGAGCAGGAACAATATGGCCGCCAATTAGGTAATAGCCGCACGCAAATCAGCTTAAGCAATACCCCAGATCTATATAATAGCGAGAATCTCGGTGCACGCGAAGCCTTAGACGCCCGCCCAACCACGATGCGTGTCATTCGTTATACTTGTTCTTAATATCCGATATATTCAAAGCAACACAATAAAAAGGGCTTATTGCCCTTTTTATTTTTCAAATTCAAAGTGTTTTATAAAAACTGACATTACGAAATTCTGGTGATTCATCCAGGTCTGGCCAGGTCGTCGCGCTACGTTCATCCAGCTTTATATACTTTGGATGACTAAAATTTTTGACTCGACTGTCTGCTACCCATACTTCAGGTGCGAATTTTAAAAATTCATCCAGGAAGAAACGGTTGCATTGATCATAGAGCACATCTGCGGCTAACAGAATATCTAGCTGCTCTGCCTTATACAGATCATCCAAATATTCAAGCTCGACACTATTCAGCTCTGCATTGGCACGACATGCATCCAGACTGATCTGGTCGATATCACAGCAAATCACCCGTTTTGCGCCTGCCATTTTCGCTGCGATCGCCACTACACCCGAACCCGCACCAAAATCCAGTACCACCTTGTCTTTGACATGCTGTGGTTCAGCCAGCAGCCACTGCGCCATAGACAAGCCAGACGCCCAACAAAAGATCCAGTATGGTGTATCATTCCAGATGCGACGAATCACTTCATCATCCAGTTTATCTGTTGGAAATACTGGCGGAATCAGCCACAGGGAAATGGGTGTATCCGGCAATTGCTGTGCATGCAGCTCACAGTATGGAATCACATTATGCAAGGCTTTTAGTAGATGCTCAGGGGCTTTAGGGAATTGGAAAGTACAGCTCATTGGTTTTTATTTTTGAATATTCAGAATTTTAGTTTCAAACACGAAACCCGAATTAATAAAGAAAGTTCCCTCTCCTTTATTAAAGGAGAGGGCTAGGGAGAGGATTATTTATAAAAAATCTCCCTCATCCTAGCCTTCTCCCTGAGGGAGAAGGAACACTGTAGGAATTAACCCAAAGCCTTCTCAGCAGCTTCAACAGTTTGACGAATCAAAGTGGTGATGGTCATTGGACCTACGCCGCCCGGAACTGGTGTGTAAGCAGAAGCAATTTCTTCGATGCCAACCAATTGAATATCACCTACACCACCGCCATCACGTGGATGGAAACCAGCATCAACAACCACCGCGCCTGATTTGATCCAGTCTTTTTGAATCAGTTCAGCTTTACCTACTGCACCGACAATAATGTCAGCTTGCTTAACAAAGCTTGCAAGATCTTGAGTACGTGAATGGCAAATGGTTACGGTTGCATTCGCTTCTAGCAGCATCGCAGCCATTGGTTTACCCAAAATTGCAGAACGACCTACAACCACCGCATGTTTACCAGCGATTTCGATGTTGTTTTCTTTCAAAATGGTCATAATCCCAGCAGGCGTCGCTGAACCATAGGCTGCTTCGCCCATTGCCATACGACCGTAGCCCAGACAAGTCACACCATCTACGTCTTTTTCAAGCGAAATTGCATCAAAACAGGCACGTTCATCAATTTGAGCCGGAACCGGGTGTTGAAGCAGAATCCCGTGCACATCTGGATTGGCATTTAACTTTTCAATTTCAGCCAATAATTCTTCAGTGGTGGTTTCTTTAGGAAGTTCCACTTTGAGTGAATCCATACCAACACGGCGGCAGGCATTACCTTTCATGCGAACATAAGTTGCAGATGCGCCATCGTCACCTACCAAAATCGTCGCAAGAATTGGAGTACGACCTGATTTTGCTTTCAGCGCTTCTACGCGAGTAAACAAGTCAGCTTCAATTTGCTTCGCCAATGCACGACCGTCTAGAACTAATGCCACGGCACTTCTCCCAAGTGTTGATATGAATCAATTTTGCACATTCTACATGAATAATTTAAATATTTTCCGCCAGATGATGTTTTTATGCGCATACAGATGAATACACTATTGTTTTTTTTTCTGAGCTTGATAATATACGCATCAACAAGACGCGGCGGGGTGGCAGAGTGGTCATGCAGCGGACTGCAACTCCGTGGACGCCGGTTCGATTCCGACCTCCGCCTCCATCTTGTTAAAGCCCGAGTGGTGAAATCGGTAGACACAGGGGATTTAAAATCCCCCGCCCACAAAGCGTGCCAGTTCGAGTCTGGCCTCGGGCACCATTCTTCTACTATAGAAAGATGGTGCAAATAAAGAACCCAGCGAAAGCTGGTTTTTTTATGCCTGTAATTTAGTAAATCAAAAAAATAAGTAAATTAAATTTCCATTTAAAGCATGATCATTAATTAAGCTACCCTGCTCTACTTTCTCAATATCATCCAGCAGTGCGCAAATATCCCTGCAAATCCTGTTCCAGTTTCTGCTGAAAATGAATCGGCTCAATAATTTTCACATAAGGCAACCAGTAACGCACCAAAGGCAATAACTGCATTTCGTGACGGATCTGGCAACTGATGAACAACTCTCCAGCCTCGGTTTCCTGCTCGATCTGCTGTTCTGGAAATAAATGGCGTTCTTTAAAAAATACCGCAACTTCAGGTTGCACCTTGATTAAAACCTGCTGTTTTTGCCGCCCAAACCAGATGCTGTCTTCATCTGCCAACATTTTCAGCACTTCAGGATCATGCTCAAAGCTCTCCTCCTCAGAAACCAGGTTGAGCTGTTGCAACTGGCTCAAGCGATAGGTGCGCAGCTTGTCGTGATCTACCCCCGCCAGATACCAGATGCCATGATGGTGAATCAAACGATAAGGCTGAATGATCCGCAATTGATCGGCATAAAGTAATTCAATCTGCTGACGTTTATAGATTGCACCTGCCAGCAGCTTGAAATGCTCGGCAAACTGTTTGGCATCTTCAAAATGATAGCCTTTGGCAGAAAAAACCAGATTGGCGCGATCATCCAGCAATTCACGTAAAAAGGACATATCTAGTGCGGGATACAGCTCACTGATCCCGGAAAGCTGGGCAAAGGTCTGAATATCCTGCAACTTGAACCGCCCCAAATAAGAGGGATCCAGATAATATCGTTTCTGTTGATCTTGGCGTAAAGGCAGATAAGAGTTTAATCGGTCAAAATCACGTTCAATGGTGCGGCTACTGACCTGAAATTCTGCAGCTAGCTCTGCAGCCCGGAGTTGATATCCGACATTTAATTTGGTCAAAATTCTGGCTAAACGCTCTGCAAGACGCTCATGTATTGAAGCTGGGCGCTTCATAAATCCCCACTTAATACATTCACATGTACTTATTTATCGCTAGATACTTAATGATTATACTAAATACCAATAAGTGAATCATATTAGGATAAAGTCTAAGATATTCTTTTACCTCAGATCTTGACCCTTTATTCATCCCAAAAATACAAGACCTTATTTGGATTTTCTGGATGCTTTCTTGCTTAAAGGACGATTCTGGAGCGTTAATCTTTCCATATAACGTTCCAGATGCAGCATCGCTCGATACATTTTATGTAACTCTGCCCAACTCATGCTTCCGCGAATAATCATTTTATGAATACGATGCAATGCTTTTAAACTATGTTTTGAACTATATACTATTGGAATAATTTTCATCTTATTTTCCCTCTCACATTCATGTGAATGTTGAACCAATTAGTCGGAATTATCGATAGATGCAATTTACGTGGCATTCTTGACAGGTTGTGTCGAACAGTTAACATTTTTTAATTTTTATTCAAAATTTTATATATTTATTTGTAATAAGATTTTACTCAAAATTAAAAAAGCCAGTAAAATTACTGGCTTTTTTAAATCATTTATCTCGTATTAAATAATTTCAACCACAACTTTACCCACATGTTCTCCCGTATCCATTGCGGCATGTGCATCTTGGATTTGATCAAACTTGAAAGTTTTATAAATCATAGGCAGACATTCACCTTTCGCCCATAACGGTGCCACTTGTTCTTTGAGACCTTGTGCAATTTCAGCTTTTTCAGCCCTAGTACGTGCACGCATGGTCGAACCCGTAATGGTCAGACGTTTCATCATGATAGGACCTAAATTAACCTCTTTGGCTTTACGACCGCCCAAAAAGGCGATATACACCAGACGTCCATCACGACGCAGCAAATTCAGGTTCCGCTCTAAATATGGCCCACCCACCATATCCAGAATGACATCGACTCCGCCATTGTCAGTTGCTTCATTAATCACTTGCTCAAAGTCTTGCGTTTTATAGTTAATCGCATAAGTTAACTCTGAAATAGCTGCAACCTTGTCATCCGTACCGACAGTCGCAAAGCTTTTGATTCCGAGTGCTTTACATAACATTAAAGCAGTAGTGCCAATGCCGCTGCTCCCGCCATGAATCAGCACGGTTTCGCCTGCTTTGGCCTGCCCCATCTGGAACACATTGGCCCACACGGTAAAAAAGGTTTCAGGAATGGCTGCCGCCTGTGTAAAGCTTACACCTTCCGGAATATTCAAGGTCTGGCTTTCTGGTACGACACAATATTCTGCATAACCGCCACCATTGGTCAGGCCACAGACTTTATCACCAACTTTAAACTGGCTTACCTCAGTACCGACTGCAATCACTTCACCCGCGACTTCAAGACCCGGGACTGGTGTTACGCCTTTTGGCATTGGATACAAACCTTGACGTTGCAAAATATCTGGACGGTTAATTCCGAAAGCATGGACTTTCACCAGAACTTCATCTGCTTTGGCTTCGGGGATTGCAACCGTTTCATAAGCTAATTTATCGATATCGCCCGGTTCTGTAATAATGACCTGTTGCATGCTTGCTTGTGACATATATTTCCCTGCTTATTGAATATTCAAGATACTTGGCTTTATTTGAACATAGTTAAGCTGAGGAATGAAGCCAAGTCGGACTTATGTATAATCAAGTCACTATTCAAAAAATTGATAGGAGATGGATATGAGCGAGATCATTGAGTATAACGAAAATAATTATAGTAATTTTGAATGGTTCGAAGGTTTTGCAGTCATTCGCTTTTATGCCGAATGGTGTAAGCCTTGTATTCAGAATTTTCCGGTCTTTAATGAACTGGCAGCGCAATATGCTGAAAGCAAGCCCGAAATCAAATTTGGCAAAGTAAATATCGACCAATCTCCAGTATTAACCTTGCGCTATCATGTTTATGGTCTACCTTCTACGCTGATTTTTAAAAATGGCACAATCATTAAAAGGATTGCTGGCGCAAAAAGTCTAACGGAGATAAAGACGATTCTATCTCAATCCCTAACTGATTTTTCTGAATAATTGAAGCATACATATCTGAAGATAAACTGTAGAGAAAATTTCGTTTTTACCCCTCGGTAAAATCCGGACTTGGTAATTAACCACGGCTTTTATACTCTTTGACCATCCGATCACTGACATCTTCCGGATAACACAAAGGTGCATGCCCACCCGCCCGATTATATGCACTACGTTTACCACAGCGACTGCCATTACTGGCCGTATTGTAAGGACATGGACAATTCCCCGGATAACGATCAATCGACTGCTGGATAATTTTTTGCTTAATTGCATCTGTACTGGTCGCCTGTTTAGCGTCCACCCCAAAAGCCAAACACAACCCGATTAAAATAAATATTTTTTTCATAAACACCCCTCAATATTTGTATTATATCGAGAAGAAATTTAAGTGAAAGTTCAACATTCACACGGCTGCACATTACTTACATACTTAAAAGCATCCAAATAAAAAACCCGCTTTACAGCGGGTTTTTTAAATCGACTCAGTCTTATAATCGAACCAATTCTACAATTTTATCAGCAAGCTCTTCGACTGCTTCCATAATTAAAGTGGTGTCCGTACCTTCAGCAGTATCGGTAATCACCACCACACCTGTTTCACGAAGCAATGCAACTTGTGTAACATCAAGACCCGCTCTGACAATTGCCACGATGCCTTGCTGAATCAATAAACTTTCAAGTGCCTGAGCATTTTCCAAAGCTTTTGCCGAGACAGTCAGCGCAGCAGGTTTTTGCCCCAAACGCGCAGCACGCACTTCAGCAGTCACGGGCTCATCATGTGCAGACCATTCAACTGATTCTTCCACCATACCTGCACCAATCGTCACGTTATTTAAACGATCAATAAAGATAAATGAACCGGTATAACGGCTGTCTTGATAACGGTCAAAGACCACGGGCGCATCAAATTCAACAGTCACATTGGCAATCGCATTCAGCTCAAGATTTTCGACCTGAACTTTCTCCAGTGTGTTGACGTTGGTACGGTAATGAATCGCTGTCACTTTTGCAGGAACAGTCTGTGTACCAATCTTAATGTTGTACAGCTTGCCAATCACCAGCGCTTGATCTGCCATCCACACCACAGTCGCTTGAACTGAACGAGAAATATTTGGAACCGCTTGATCGGCACGAATTAATACGTTACCACGTGAAATATCAATTTCATCGTTGAGCGTTAAAGTCACAGCTTGACCTGCAACAGCACGTTCAAGGTTGCCATCAAAAGTAACGATTTCTTTTACTGTTGATGATTTACCTGATGGTAAAGCCGTTACGGTATCGCCAACGTTGATATCACCAAGTGCGATCGTGCCGCAGAAACCACGGAAATCGAGGTTTGGACGGTTGACATATTGCACTGGGAAACGAAAATCTGCTTTTGCCGAAGTACGGTTAATTTCTACCGACTCAAGCGTACCCATTAACGTTTCACCGGTGTACCACGGCGTATTGGCGGACTTGTTCACCACGTTATCGCCATTCAATGCAGAAATTGGCGTAAAGATGATGTTCGATGGTTTGCGATCGCCCAACTGCGCAACGAATGCTGCATATTCTGCCTGAATTTCATTGAAGCGGGCTTCAGAGAAGTCCACCAGGTCCATCTTGTTGATCGCAACAACAATATTTTTAATACCAAGTAAGCTTGCAATAAAGGTATGACGACGGGTTTGAGTTTGCACACCATAACGCGCATCAATCAAGATAATCGCAAGGTCGCAGGTCGATGCACCTGTTGCCATGTTACGGGTGTACTGCTCATGTCCCGGAGTATCGGCAATGATGAACTTACGCTTTTCAGTCGAGAAATAACGATAGGCGACATCAATGGTAATGCCCTGCTCACGTTCTGCCTGCAGACCATCTACCAGAAGTGCCAAGTCAGGTGCATCGCCTGTGGTACCGACTTTTTTCGAGTCACGGGTGACGGCTTGCAATTGATCTTCATAAATCAATTTTGAATCGTAAAGCAGTCGACCAATTAGAGTCGATTTACCATCATCTACGTTACCGCAAGTCAGGAAACGCAACAGGTCTTTATTTTCATGTTGTTTCAAATAGCCCAAAATATCTTGGCTAATCAGTTCTGATTGATGAGACATTGCCCAAAGCTCCACATATTCTTTAGAAATCGGTTTTTAATCCCTCTAAATCTCCCTGTATAAAAGGGAGACTTCCTCCACTTTTAAGCCCCTCTTTCTCAAAGAGGGGTTTGGGGAGATTTTTAGGGGGAGATTAAATTAGAAGTAGCCTTCCTGCTTCTTCTTCTCCATCGAGCCTGCTTCATCATGGTCAATCATACGACCCTGACGCTCAGAGCTGGTTGCCAAGAGCATTTCTTGGATAATTTCCGGCAAGGTATCTGCAGTTGATTCAACTGCACCTGTTAATGGATAACAACCTAAAGTACGGAAACGTACCGATTTCATTTGTGGAACTTCACCTTCTTTTAAAGGCATACGTTCGTCATCCACCATAATAAGTGTACCGCTACGCTCAACCACAGGACGTTCTGCAGCCAGGTAAAGTGGCACAAGTGGAATGCTTTCCAAATAGATGTATTGCCAGATATCCAACTCGGTCCAGTTTGATAACGGGAATACACGAATACTTTCACCTTGATTTACTTTACCGTTGTAAAGGTTCCAAAGTTCAGGGCGTTGGTTTTTGGGATCCCAACGATGTTTATCATCACGGAATGAATAGACACGTTCTTTGGCACGAGATTTTTCTTCATCACGGCGCGCACCACCAAAAGCAGCATCAAACTTGTATTTATTTAAGGCTTGTTTTAAACCCTGGGTCTTCATGATGTCAGTATATTTTGAACTACCATGATCGAAAGGATTGATGCCTGCCTCGACTCCTTCTTTGTTTTGATGCACGATCAAATCAAAACCATGTTTTTTTGCCATGTTGTCACGGAAAGCAATCATGTCTTTAAATTTCCAACCCGTGTCTACATGCAGTAGCGGGAATGGAAGTTTGGCTGGATAAAATGCTTTCAGTGCAAGATGCAGCATGACTGCTGAATCTTTACCAATGGAATAAAGCATGACTGGATTTTCAAATTCAGCTGCTACTTCACGGATAATATGAATACTCTCAGCTTCAAGCTGTTTGAGATGAGTAAGTCTTTCCTCATTTAACGACATGGACAACACCAGCTTAGAAAAACGTGTACTTATGACACTTTTGAAAATTTATATTCATTATAGTGATTTACTTATCTTAGCCATTGCTTGTTTTATGATATTGATATATCAAAAGCTCATATAAAAATTCACTAATAACAAATATCAGTTTTTATGAATCAATAATGAACGTCACCACATCTGACTATTTTTGCTGTACTAATTTTTAAATTCATCCATAAAAGCATAGATAAATAATCTAAAGTAGTGGTTTCCAAGATGCTGAAAAATTAATAGAGTAGGCTAAATTCTCCCTTTGATATATTTTGCTTATGGCTTATAGCGCTTTTGATCTCTCCACTCTAAAAACTCGCCTGGAACAAGCAGAGCTTGCAGGTTACATTTATCAGCATCAACAACACATTTTAGTCTTACAAGAACCTTTCAGTGAAGACGGCAAGCCTTTAAATATCTATTTGCAACATGAATTGACTGCCGACCAGATCGGATTACAGTTTGGTCTGCGTTTGCAAGAAGGTCATTGGGAATTCTTATTGGGTGTGACGTATAGCAACCAGAATGCAGCTTATGAAATCGGTGCGGGTAATCTTAAAGGTGATCAAAAAGCCTTTAACTTACTCTATGCATTTTACAATTACCCTAAAGCATTCTATCTGGTGGCATTGCCTTTAACCAGCAATAGCCAGATGCTGGAGCAGACTTTGGGACAGCAACTTTTCAGTCAGCCGGATCTGCATTTTCTGGATACTGCGATCAAGGTGAACCCGATGGGTGAACAGATCACATGGATAAAAAACTATATTCTGCAACAGACTCTGGATATGAAAGTCCGGATTCAGACTGCCTTACTCTAAGTCTTTAAGAAAGAAATATAGAGATACTAAGGCACAGTATTTCTATATTTCTCAGAAAAACCAATCCACACAACCTTAAAATTTACACAACATATTGAAAATAATTAATTTTTTAGCAGATCCTAAATAAACTTATAGTTTACTATTAACTTTAATAGTTCAATAATTATTAAATACATAATATATTCAATCCTTGTTTATAAGGTTTTTTGTTATTTTTTTGCATACAAAATTAATAATTACTGCTATCGTTATAGCATCAGAGGCTTCCTTACACTTTTCCTAAAACATAATTATAGAGATAAAAAATGTGGGAACTGTTTACTCATCCGTCAAATATCGTATTTAGTATCAGCCTGAGTCTGATGCTGATGTTTGCTGCACTGGAATGCATATTACTGCTGCTCGGTGGCGGCTCGCAGAATATGTTAGAACAGTTTTTGCCTGAAGACCCCCTGCAACCAGAAATTAATCCAGATCAACATCCCGGCTTTTTCACCAAAGTATTTGACTGGTTATATCTGGGACGTCTGCCTTTATTTATCTGGCTCATCATTTTTCTGACCAGTTATGGCCTGAGTGGCTTATTGATTCAGGGAATATTTGAACGCCTGACCAGCCAGCTCTTCAATGTATGGCTAATTTCCCCAGCCTGTCTGTTTCTGTGTATGCCGATAGTGCGCTGGCTTGCCATGGCTGCCAGCAAGCTTATGCCTCAAGATGAAACTTCTGCCATTTATAGTGACGAGCTTATTGGGCGTACCGCAATCATTATTCTGGGTGATGCCAAAGTCAACTCTCCTGCACAAGCCAAAGTCCGGGATCAGCATGGCCAGACCCATTATGTTTTAGTCGAACCAGAAACCAATCAAATTTTAAATCAAGGTCAGAATGTCGTACTGACCCATAAAACCAAAAATGGCTTTCAAGCCACTGCACTCTAATTTTATTCAGCCAGAACCAAACTGAGACTTTATAACAATGTTAACTTTTGATTTATATAATATTTTAATTATTTCTGGAATTGTTTTTGCAGCACTGGTGACCTTCGGTCTCATCATTGCGCGCCTATACCGCCGGTCCAGTAAAGAAATCTCCTTTGTGCGTACCGGTTGGGGTGGTGAAAAAGTGATAAGGTCATATCAATAGTGTTAAGTAAAATGTCATATCAAAATAGTATAAAAAGTGTTAACTCCTAAAATTCAACTAAAAGCAATTAAATCCATAAAACAAGAAAGTTCAATGCAACAGTTGCATATTCCTATTTTACTTAGACCCTTTAGAATTGCTGTGTTCATATAATGCTAAGCTAAAAATGGGGGCTTATAGCTCCCATTTTTTGGTCTTTAATCCACTTTTGCTTCATCGTAAACTAGATTGTCAGCTCGGATTCAAATAGTAATGAGCAAGATAAAATTTAATCATCTTTGACTTGGTAGACAAATCGAATTCTGGTCTTTAGTAGCTTACGTCCTACTCGATCGCCTTTAAGAATATTCTTTGGAACATGAGGGCGATTTATACAGATGCTTATGATAAAGCCAGAGAACTTATGGGAGAAGTATATTAGTTATTGAATTTGCACATTAATTAACAAATATAACATAACACTTCCGATTTGACATTGCTATTAAAACATCTAAAATGTGAGATATGCTTTAAAGAAGTAATGTTAAATTCATGAAAACAAAGGCTATTTCTCTAAATATATTCTTAAAAGATTGTCAGTATGAAATATTGGGTTCTGACGATATTAAAATCTTGTCAGAACAAAGACCTGAACATGAAGATTATTCAAACTTTCCCCAACTTATAAATTTAGACAATATTGAAACAAGTATTGAGTTCAATTTATTCCTAATTGAAAAGTTTCGCTTTAATGATTTCGCTCCTAATAAAAGACAAAGAAAAAAAGAGATAACAAAGTTAAGATTAAATAGCTTAATAACCTGGCGAATTCAAACATGAGGTGCGACAGTTTCAAAAGCCTTATGATAATCAACAAGCTGAGCAAATTTCTCTAATGGTGTAAGCCAATCTAACGCTTTTCTAGGGCGAGTATTCAGTGACATGGCAA
>NZ_VPEC01000102.1:0-2548 GCF_013417355.1 Acinetobacter sp. YH12255 | reverse complement strand
ATCATTAAGCAGCATTGGATGGCTGCGTCGGAGTAGGTTTGATTTCGCCCTTGTTTGCCTTTTGATGGCGCATACCATTGCGTAGCAGGATCAAACCAAATGGCAATATTTCCGCGACTCATGAGTGTTCGGTTATATGCGGGCCAATTGGTTGTGCGGTAGATTTTGTGTGTAGGCTTCTTCATTTGAAAATTATATCGCTGAAAAAGCCGTTACAGATAGGTTTGTGCAACAAAGCCTTACGACGATCACACTCAGCTATGCATTTACCTTGCTGATTTTATTGCTACATACAACTTCGACCGCAGACTCAAAACACTCAGGGGCCTGACTCCCTACGAATTCATCTGCAAACAGTGGACAGATGAACCTGAACTTTTTAAGATTGATCCGATCCATCAAATGCCGGGACTAAACAAAAGAAAAAAAAGGCTTTTAGTTTTTTAAATTTCCACTGTGGAAATTTAAAAATATTTTTTTAATTTTTAAAATTATGCTAATATAAATTTAATTTTTATATATTTAATCCATGACAATATACGTAATTGCCAATCAGAAAGGTGGCGTTGGAAAGACCACACTCTCAACCAATTTAGCTGTTGCTCTGAGCAAAAAAGGTCAGACTATTCTTGTAGATGGAGATGATCAACAATCCTCTATAAAATGGAGTAAACGTAGAACACAAGACTCGATTACAACCATTTCGCTCAAAGATAATTTAAAAGAAGAACTACAACAGTTAAAAAATAATAATAAATATATTGTATTGGATGTTGCAGGACGTGATTCAGCTGAGTTTCGTTCAGCATTATTAATAGCAGATGTTCTTATTATTCCAACGCAACCTAGTCAAACAGATATCGAAGTGCTGCCATTTGTGCTTAGATTGGTAAATGCTGCTAAGCAAGTAAATAAGAAATTAGAAACTTTTGTAGTCTTAAATAAAGCACCAACCAATACCAAATCTACAGAAATTGATGCTGCTTTAGAGTTGCTACAACAAGTCAAGTCTGTGAAAACACTAAATACCATTGTGCGTGATCGCAAACAATTTCGCGATGCAATGATCGAAGGAAAATCAGTATTAGAAATGGGTAGTAGTAAAGCAAAAGATGAATTAAATGAATTTTTGGTGGAGATCCTGTAATGGCGAAAAAACCACTCATTGTCGATTTTGATGATGCCTTTGAAATGGAACAAGCATTTATTAATGCAGCAGGAACAGGCAAAGTTGCATTGGTATCATCGACTGAAAATAATATTGTTGATCTACCTATAGAGCTTATTGACTTCTCAGAGCATCAACCTCGCATTATTACAGACAAAGTTTTACAAGATGTTGAAAAGCTTGCCAAAAGTATTGAAACGAATGGGCAAATTTATCCGATTGTTGTGATCAAAAAAGAAGAAACATATGAGCTTGTTGGTGGAGAAAAAAGGTTTCGAGCTGTTCGTGATGTATTAAAACATAAGACTATTCGTGCAATTATTCGAGATGATAAATCTACAGAAAAGACAGCTTTAATTTCATTGATTGACAATTTACATCGGTCAAATCTTAGTGATTTTGAATTAGTCAATGCTATACAAAAACACTGCGATGAGTTTGGTTATACTATACAAAATATAGAATTTATTACTCAAAAATATCAATTAGATCAATCTAAATACTTTAGATTAATGAGCTTTTATAAACTGCCAAACTATATAAAAGAAGATCTAAAAATCCACCCCAAAGCGATTTCAGGTGCAACCGCACAACAATTGTTAACTGAATTAAATAAACTGGTTTTAAAGTTTAACCATCAACTAGTTGAAGATACCACGTTAACCATATGGAAAAAGTACCTAAATGAATTTACAGAAACAAATCGTCCATCAAAAAAATTCATTTATCAAATAGAAAAAGCATTAACGGTACAAGAGACAGCTAAAAAACAAGATCAAAGCATCGAAAATGCCTCTCTAGTAAACAAAATGATCTTAAAAAATAAAAATGGTCTTAAATTTGGTTCGATTAAGATCGAGAAAAGTCTCAATGGGAAAACAGTCCTAAATATTCGCACCAGTTTAAATGCTGAATTTAATCAAGAAAAGATTGAAAAGTTAGAAGAATTTCTTGCCGGTTTAGATGACCACCCATAAAAATTATAAATTTCCACTGTGGAAATTTATAATTGAGTATCCAATATTTTTTTAAATATTGGGTACTGCTATTTATCATACATATTGAATTAAAAAGTGTTAAAGGGAAAAATGCTTACCAGAACGGTAACTGATCTTCTGATGGATCTAAAATTTCATCCATATCAGAATCAACAATATTTTTATCTTCATGATCTGCCATATTATCTTCAGATGCATCTTTTTTAAAAATATTCATATTACGTTTTGCTTGTATCCAAAAATAGTAGTCTAAATGGCACTGTTGCAAATAGTCGGTGGTGATAAACTTATCATCCCCTTTTGCTGATGGAGCTGCACATGAACCCATTCAAAGGCCGGCATTTTCAGCGTGACATCATTCTGTGGGCCGTACGCTGGTACT
>NZ_VPEC01000101.1:0-2766 GCF_013417355.1 Acinetobacter sp. YH12255 | reverse complement strand
GCGACTCATGAGTGCTCGGTTATATGCGGGCCAATTGGTTGTGCGGTAGATTTTGTGTGTAGGCTTCTTCATTTGAAAATTATATCGCTGAAAAAGCCTTTACAGATAGGTTTGTGCAACAAAGCCGATTGGATATAAAAATTGGACGATGTTTTAGGGTTTTTGAAATTAGTTTTACAGATTCAAGTTTTTCTCATTATTAGATTTTTAATTTTATCATTTGGTATAAAAAATCCTTCATATAGACTGAGGTTTTTTTAATTTACTGGTCATAAATAGCTAGAATATTCAGGTTTCAAAATCAAGACGTTGAGCTTAGATGAAGTTAAGCTAAAGAAAAGGTGTGTAAGGAAAGAAGATCCTTTAAGTACTGGAACTTACATAAAAAGGGAAAAACGGGTGAAAATTATTTAGTCCAGGCCAAAAAATAGGTGGATTTTCAACTATAAAGTTATTTTTTGTACGAATCATATCCCGCTTAGACTGCTAAGGACTTCTCAGAAAAGAAGAGAAATGAATTTTAAGAAGGGAATAAAATAACGATAACTTACATTCAAAAGGAAGCTTAGTTGAGGGCCGTATCATATCAATTCAGCAGCTGGCACAGATACAACCCGTCTGTTCAAAATGGAGAAAGTGCTTAGAGCTCTCTCCACAGCTCATTTTCATCTTTTAAAGGAATTGTGAAGTTAAAGTCATCATCATTACTGACCAAAAGACTGGTGGGAGTCTGCATGACCACTTTCAAAACAGTGCCTGCCTCAAAAATAATCGGGGTGCAATTTTCCTTTTCTAAGGTCAATGGTTTAAGTAATTCAATTACCGAACTTTCCATAGTTTTATTCCAAAATAAGATTACTTTTCGAGAGTTAAATCATAGCATGATTTTTGAAAATTTAACTATTTCTGCAAAAAATGAGAACTAGGTCAATGATTTATTTACTTCAGTAGCAGCAAAACCTTTATCTAAACATCTATAAAGGCATTATTGAGTATTTGATTTCATTCTATTTATAGAATTTTAAGAAGCTATATTCGTTTTTAATAAAACAGACAGGCCGTACTGATGTACAGGATTTAAAAATACATAAGGCAAAAACTTGATGATTCATGCACCTGATTGCCTCTGGAGCTTTAGATAGGCTAATCCAGAATAAAAAGACTCATTAAGAGAAAAATACGTTTTGAAAATCTATAAAAATAAATTTTATAAGGGACTATGCATCGCTATGTTATTTTTTAAACTAAATTGAAAATTAATGCTTTATAACAGTAAAAGTCTAAAATAAGAATAAACTAGGCGTCATTTGGATGACCAAGAGATAGAAGGAGAACTAGGTCAGCATGTTCAAGTCATTTTTCCCGCAACCCGTCTGGTTTTTTAGCAGCCTGATTTTGTGGTTTATCCTTAATCTTGTGCTTTGGCATACTGGCGGTTCAGGATGGGGAGTCTATTTGGGTTTCCCTGAAGGCTATTCTGAGGAAAGTCTCGCTATCGGTATCAGTCGTTTCTGGTCAGCCAAGTTTCTCTGGTTCTACCTTTGGTTTTTTCTTGCCACTGCCATATTTGCTCTCTTCTGGACGTGGAAAGCACAACATCCATGGCAGCGTTGGTCAGTCTGGGGCTCGGCTTTTATCCTGTTTAATATCTGGTTTGGAGTACAGGTCAATGTCGTTTTAAATGAATGGTATAGCCCGTTTTATGACCAGATCCAGAAAATGCTAGGCAGCGGTGGCGGAGATGTTTCACTTCTCTATCAAGAAGCTTTAACCTTTATTTATATCGCCATGATTTACGTCACTTTGGCCGTATTTAATATGTTTTTCGTCAGCCATTATGTGTTCCGCTGGCGTACCGCGATGAATAACTATTACACGGCACATTGGGAACAATTGCGTCATATTGAAGGCGCATCCCAGCGTATTCAGGAAGATACCATGCGCTTTGCCAAAACCACGGAACAGCTGAGTGTTTCCCTGATCGAAGCATTGATGCTATTGATGGCGTTTCTGCCTATCCTGTACCAGCTTTCAAGTCATGTAAAGGTTCTGCCAATTGTGGGAGAAATACCGCATGCTTTAATGTGGGCTTCTATTGGATGGGCCGTATTGGGTACCGTCATTTTGATGGTGGTCGGGATGAAACTGCCAGGACTGGAGTTTAATAACCAGAAAGTTGAGGCTGCTTACCGTAAAGAACTGGTGTACGGAGAGGATCATGCTGATCGGGCTCATCCGCTGACACTGCAAGAACTGTTTAGCCGGGTACGCTGGAATTATTTCCGTCTGTATTTTCACTATGCCTATTTCAACCTGGTCCGGATCTGGTACTTACAGTTAGACAATATCTATGGATTATTTATCCTGTTTCCGAGTATTGCAGCAGGAACGATCACCCTGGGTTTGATGATGCAAATCCTGAATGTATTTGGAAAAGTACGTGAGTCTTTCCAATATCTGATTTTATCTTGGCCGACCATTATTGAGCTGATGTCGATTTATAAACGTTTAAAAGCATTTGAATCCCATCTGGATTAATTTTTTCTAAATTACCCATTAGATTGTAAAAGCCAAATGATTTTATCTTTGTCTTTTTATATCTAAATCGACGTTAACATCTAATCGAAAAGCTTGATCTGACGTAAGCGTCCGCTGAACACACCTTATGAATTCATCCTATAAGCCTTAATTTAGTCCCCACTTAAAAACAAGTGGGGACTAAAATTTATGACTACAAATCACCAGACATCCATCGCATCTCTTGCG
>NZ_VPEC01000100.1:0-2999 GCF_013417355.1 Acinetobacter sp. YH12255 | reverse complement strand
TTTCGTATAAGGTGTATTATGTTAATTTTAGAAAATCTTCACTACTATTATTTTAAAATAAGCCTTATATCCAAGCATAAAACAAGGTTGTCTAGACTTCTTTTAACAGTAAAGTTATCATAAAACTGAATTTTATTTTTTAGGTAAGTTTATGCATTCTATCCGCATTCGTTAAGACACAACTATTTGCATAGTGACACTATTTTATAATGGTGGGCTTTTGTTGTGTCTTTAAGAATATATGCGGATATATAAAGTAAAAGTATGCTTAATTTATAAGTATGCTTTTAGTGCATAGTTTCCAGTTATAACTTAATTGACTAGCTATTTGTCCACCCTGTGGATGAATAGCTTTTTTTTTGGGAGGACACTGTGATGCTAGCTTTTGTTTTCACCTAAATCCTGTTTGCTGCATAAAAAATTTCAAGAGCTAAACAGGAGTAAATAAAAATGAGTTTAATTATTAAAGCGAGAAACATACGCTTGGATTATGCTGGGCGTGATGTTTTGGATATTGATGAATTGGAAATTCACTCTTATGACCGTATTGGTCTTGTGGGTGATAACGGAGCAGGAAAGAGTAGTTTACTCAAAGTACTTAATGGCGAAATTGTTTTAGCCGAAGCGACATTACAGCGTTTTGGTGATTTTGCACATATCAGCCAACTGGGCGGAATCGAAATAGAAACGGTCGAAGACCGGGCAATGTTATCTCGCCTTGGTGTTTCCAATGTACAAAACGACACAATGAGTGGCGGAGAGGAAACTCGTGCAAAAATTGCTGCCGCATTTTCCCAACAAGTACATGGCATTCTAGCGGATGAACCAACCAGCCACCTTGATCTCAATGGAATAGATCTACTTATTGGTCAACTTAAAGCATTTGATGGAGCATTACTTGTTATCAGTCATGACCGATATTTTCTTGATATGGTTGTAGACAAGATATGGGAGTTAAAAGACGGTAAAATTACGGAATATTGGGGTGGTTACTCGGATTACTTGCGTCAAAAAGAAGAAGAGCGACAACACCAAGCCGTAGAATATGAGCTGATGATGAAGGAACGGGAGCGATTAGAATCTGCTGTGCAAGAAAAACGCCAGCAAGCTAATCGATTAGACAATAAGAAAAAAGGAGAAAAATCCAAAAACTCTACCGAAAGTGCTGGACGACTTGGGCATGCAAAAATGACTGGCACCAAGCAAAGAAAACTGTATCAGGCAGCTAAGAGTATGGAAAAGCGTTTGGCTGCATTAGAAGATATTCAAGCACCAGAGCATTTGCGTTCTATTCGTTTTCGTCAAAGTTCAGCCCTAGAACTGCACAATAAGTTCCCGATTACGGCAGATGGTCTGAGCTTAAAATTTGGTAGCCGTACTATCTTTGATGACGCTAACTTTATAATACCGCTTGGCGCTAAAGTCGCTATAACTGGATCGAATGGAACAGGGAAAACGTCCTTGTTAAAAATGATATCAGAACGTGCTGATGGATTAACCATATCTCCAAAAGCTGAAATTGGCTACTTTACACAAACAGGATATAAATTTAACACGCATAAATCTGTGCTCTCCTTTATGCAGGAAGAGTGCGAGTACACAGTTGCGGAAATTCGTGCAGTATTGGCTTCAATGGGGATCGGAGCGAATGATATTCAAAAAAACTTATCCGACTTATCGGGAGGTGAAATCATCAAACTGCTTTTATCCAAAATGCTTTTAGGAAAATATAATATTTTGCTTATGGATGAACCAGGAAACTATCTTGACCTAAAAAGTATTGCCGCATTAGAAACAATGATGAAGTCCTATGCAGGAACTATTATCTTCGTATCTCATGACAAGCAATTGGTCGATAATATTGCTGACATTATCTACGAGATCAAAGACCACAAAATCATCAAGACTTTTGAGAGAGATTGTTAATGATAGCCAATCTAATCCGAACATTAATTATTGAACTCTTTAAAGGAAATTAAAAATGACAATTCAAGATATTCAATCACTTGCTGAAGCACACGGCTTGTTGCTTACGGACAAAATGAATTTCAATGAAATGGGCATTGATTTTAAGGTCGTTTTTGCTCTTGATACAAAGGGGCAACAATGGTTGCTGCGTATTCCTCGTCGTGATGGCATGAGGGAACAAATCAAGAAAGAAAAACGCATTTTAGAATTGGTAAAAAAACATCTTTCTGTAGAGGTTCCTGATTGGAGAATTTCATCTACAGAATTAGTGGCTTATCCCATACTTAAAGATAATCCTGTTTTAAATTTGGATGCTGAAACCTATGAAATAATTTGGAATATGGACAAAGATAGCCCGAAATACATAACATCTTTGGCAAAAACCTTATTTGAAATCCATAGTATTCCTGAAAAAGAAGTTCGGGAAAATGATTTGAAAATTATGAAACCTTCAGATTTAAGACCTGAAATAGCAAACAATTTGCAGTTAGTAAAATCTGAAATTGGTATAAGTGAGCAATTGGAAACCCGCTACAGAAAATGGTTGGATAATGATGTTCTATGGGCAGATTTCACCCAATTTATACATGGCGATTTATATGCTGGGCATGTACTAGCTTCAAAGGATGGAGCTGTTTCAGGCGTTATTGATTGGTCAACAGCCCATATAGATGACCCAGCGATTGATTTTGCTGGGCATGTAACTTTGTTTGGAGAAGAAAGCCTCAAAACTCTAATCATCGAGTATGAAAAACTAGGGGGTAAAGTTTGGAATAAACTATATGAACAGACTTTAGAAAGAGCAGCGGCCTCTCCTTTGATGTATGGTTTATTTGCCTTAGAAACTCAAAATGAAAGCCTTATCGTTGGAGCAAAAGCTCAGTTGGGAGTTATATAATTTAAAAATATGATTGCTGAGAACTGCCTTGTTTTGAAACTTGGTTGGCTTTAATTAGTTTTTAGTATTCTTTATAGAAAATGCCTCGATCAAGGGGCATTTCTAACAATCATTTAACATAAAATTTCTTATG
>NZ_VPEC01000099.1:0-3073 GCF_013417355.1 Acinetobacter sp. YH12255 | reverse complement strand
AAACAGAACAGCAGATCCAAATCAAAAATAGCGCTAAAACGCCACCAATTGACGAAAAAGCCCTGTTTGAGGAAAAACAGAGGGAAACCCTTGGCAAAGTGCTAAAACGCGAAATCAGCGCAAAAGACGCGAATCTAGACCTGGATTTCATGCAGCGTAATCTCAAACAAGCCGAAATAACCCTGACCAAGCACCACAAACATCAAAATGAGTTCAATCAGCAGCTTGCCCAGGAGATCGTGAAAAGCGGACTCAAGCAAAGTCATGACAAATTGCAAAGCCTGGTCGATCAACACAACGAATTAACTCAGAACAAACCCTTACTGTTTGGAAAAAAAGCCTGGGAAGCCCAACGTGATGCGATTTACCAGGAGCACAAAAAGCTGAAAGGTCAGCATGAACACCAGAAAAAACATGGTGTGAAGGATTTATTGGAAAATGACAAATTCAAAGAACATGCCTGGAAGCAGTACCAACAACAACATCCAGCCAAAGCCAAGCAATACCAGACTCTATACCCATCCTATCAAGTCATTAAAAAATGTGTGGATGAGATCAAAGCAGAACAACAGATGAAACTCAGACAGGAACAACAGCTCAAAGCACAGCAACATGCGCCTAAAATGAAATCTCGTGGCATGAGTCGCTAAACAGAGCGAGTGTCTACGAGCGAACTGAGAAAATTTGCCCATCCCTTTCCCTGATTACAAGCTCCCTATCCATCAATCACCTGCTTTACAGAGCATCCCGAATGGGTGCGAACTTTCCAAATTTGATTCCTAAACCGAGCGTAGCGAGAAAAAAAGCTCATGAGCGAAGCGAATTCCGAGCTGCTTTTGATCTTGCTTTTGCTTTTTCTCAAATTCACGAAAATATGAACCAAAAATTGCCCCGACGAATCGAGCGAAAGCGAGATTCAATAGAGTTTGAGCGAAGCGAAAACCAAGGGCAATTTTTTACTCCCTGGGCTTTTAATTATTTTTAAGCTTTTAAATGCTTTTAATTAAGCTGTAATCCTTTATTCATAATGGTTCTAGAGATATTAAAACGAGGTTTACCTTGCATTAAAACGAGGTTTACCTTGCATTAAAACGAGGTTTACCTTGCATTAAAACGAGGTTTACCTTGCATTAAGCGAGATAATTATATAACCTCGTCTTATTGAATTAAAAATATAATCTTTTCATATGAAAACAGAACTAGTTGTTAAAGATAACGCCTTAATCAATGCCAGTTATAACCTCGATCTAGTTGAACAGAGGTTAATTCTCCTAGCTATTGTTGAAGCAAGGGAATCGGGTAAAGGGATAAATGCTAATGATCCACTAACAGTTCATGCTGAAAGTTATATTAATCAGTTTGGTGTACATCGAAATACGGCTTATCAGGCGTTAAAAGATGCTTGCGATGACTTGTTTGCAAGACAATTCAGTTATCAGAGTCTTAGTGAAAAAGGTAACACTATTAATCACAAATCAAGATGGGTGAGCGAGGTGGCTTATATTGATAATGAAGCTGTCGTTAGACTTATTTTTGCCCCTGCTATTGTGCCTTTAATTACTAGGTTAGAAGAACAATTTACAAAGTATGAAATACAACAAATAAGTAATTTAACAAGTGCTTATGCTGTTCGTTTATATGAAATATTGATTGCATGGCGTAGTACTGGAAAAACGCCTCTCATAACTATGTATGATTTTAGACAAAAAATAGGTGTACTCGAGAC
The DNA here is from genome assembly GCF_013417355.1 of Acinetobacter sp. YH12255. NCBI lineage: Bacteria > Pseudomonadati > Pseudomonadota > Gammaproteobacteria > Moraxellales > Moraxellaceae > Acinetobacter > Acinetobacter sp. YH12255. The sequence continues at coordinate 1,347 of NZ_VPEC01000099.1, read as the reverse complement.
TGAATACAAACGAATGTATGATTTTAAAAAATATGTTTTAGACATTGCATTAAAACAAGTAAATGAACATACCGATATTATTGTCAAAGTTGAACAGCATAAAACAGGTAGATCTATTACTGGTTTTTCATTTAGCTTTAAACAGAAAAAATCAGCCACGCATTCAGTCGAATCTAAAAGAGATCCGAATACATTAGACCTCTTTTCAAAAATAACAGATAAACAACGCCATCTATTCGCCAACAAGCTCTCAGAGCTTCCTGAGATGAGTAAATATTCACAAGGCACAGAAAGCTATCAGCAGTTTGCTGTACGTATAGCTGCCATGCTGCAAGATGCAGAGAAATTTAAGGAATTACTTCCTTTACTCAGAAAATTAGGATTTCAATGACATTGTTAATTGAAATTGTTAAGTTAACAGTCAGGTATTAACACAAGTTGAAAACTGGTTTACATAATGAAAAAACTGTCAGTTTCAGAGTTAGCTAAGCTTTATGGATATTCAAGACAAGCCATATATGCACATATAAACAAAGGAAATTTATCTAAAGGATCTGATGGATTAATTGACTTTTCAGAGGCCCTAAGAGTTTTTGGGGAACCACAAAAAAAAGAGGATACAGTCAATCAAAGTCAATCAATTAACAGTCAAAACTTGACAGAAGTTGACTTACTAAAACGTCAAGTTGACATACTGGAAAAACAATTAAATCAGGCAATACAGAGAGAAAATCAATCTTTAGAACGTGAATCGTTTTATCAAGAACAGATTGAAGCTATGCAGCGCTTACTAGAAGCACCAAAAGCCAATATGACTACCTTTACCGATCAGAGCTTTAAACAGGATATAGCAACGGATCCTCGGTCGGAACTAGCAACGAACTATGACGAATTGACTACTCCTCAGCAAGACAATAAGCGTATTCCTATCCCGGAGCATGTTGAACCAGAACAGAAGAAGAGAGGCTTCCTAAGCCGCTTTTTCCTTCCATATGGTTAGCCAAGACTCCAGTTTTTTGAAGAGCCAATTTCAGTGCAAGCACTTGAAATAATGACTCCTCAAAAAACCGGATGATGTTTATTAAAACTGAATAAAACCGTGGAACATCGCTCAATTAGTGATCGTGGAACATGAATAATCAATAAAAAGCCGTTCTGGTGCCCTATACTCCAGAACGGCTTACGTTAATATAATGATATTTAAAGAGAAATATCAAGCATTTCGTATAAGGTGTATTATGTTAATTTTAGAAAATCTTCACTACTATTATTTTAAAATAAGCCTTATATCCAAGCATAAAACAAGGTTGTCTAGACTTCTTTTAACAGTAAAGTTATCATAAAACT
>NZ_VPEC01000098.1:0-3282 GCF_013417355.1 Acinetobacter sp. YH12255 | reverse complement strand
GGACAAGCATCGTCATTTTATTATGGTCAGCCTCAGGGTGAAGTGTGTCTAATCAACAGGGTTTTCGGTCTCTAAGTACTTTTTAAAGGGAACATCATCGACTCAAATCTCTATTTGCAACAGTGCCGATCACAGTACAATTTATCGTTGGGTTCAGCGTTATGCTCCAGAAATGGAAAAACGGTTACGCTGGTATTGGCGTAATCCTACAGATTTACATTCATGGCATATGGATGAGACTTATATCAAAGTGAAGGGGCGATGGACTTACCTGTATCGTGCAGTTGATCAACGGGGTCATACGATTGACTTTTACCTTTCCGCTAGACGGAACAGTAAATCAGCCTATAGTTTTCTAGGAAAGATCTTCAATACGGTGAAAAAATGGCAAATTCCACGGGTCATCAATACAGATAAAGCAGCGACCTATGGCCATGCTTTATCACGATTAAAGCGAGAAGGAAAATGTCCAGTAGATATTGAGCACAGGCAGATTAAGTATAAAAATAATGTCATTGAATGTGATCATGGTAAGTTAAAGCGAATCATCAGGGCCACATTAGGATTCAAATCTATGAAGACTGCTTATGCCACAATTAAAGGTATTGAAGTCATGCGTGCACTACGTAAAGGACAAGCATCGTCATTTTATTATGGTCAGCCTCAGGGTGAAGTGTGTCTAATCAACAGGGTTTTCGGTCTCTAAGCACTTTTTAAAGGGAACATCATCGACTCAAATCACTATTTGCAACAGTGCCAAGGCTAACCGAGTTATCCGAAGATTCACATCTAGATCATCAAAATGATGCAGTACTTTCACCAAGAGAATCCGAGCCAACTCGGTCGAGTAGCTCGGATTATGATGCCTACTTTTAAAGAGACACCCCCGCCGATCAGTAAACAGTCTTAGGGAACTTATGACGACGTGGGGTGGACTGAGTCCGTTTTACCCAATCTTCTGGATATTCTTGACTGTAAGAATCATGGTAATGACCTGACCAATATTCCTGATTGTCTTCATCTTGGCATTCGTGAACTTGAGAAAAGTTGTAGGTGCTCTGTTGAGCTACAGCATGTTGCTGAAGTATCTTTTCAGCTGTTTTTTCCGCCTGATCTAAAGCCATGAAAATATCGAGCAAGGCTTGGCGCTGTTGATGGTTCAGAACTTTAGCACCTTCGATAATCAGCTGTTTAGCGAGGTTTTTTGGCATGCATGGGTTTGCATCATTGAATTTAGTACGCATAGCAGTTTCCTAGATAAGAGTTTAATTATCTCCATCACTTCTCACGGTAATGGAGGCAACTTAACAGGGGTGAGAATACTGAATCTAGGATCAGCCAGCACGAAGCTGCCCTGCTAAGCTACCATAAGAACTGCTTAACAGTAGGCAAAAAAATAGCCGCAAGTGCGACATTTAATTGCACCTAGATTTTATCAGGTTCTCACACCTGAGCACAGATTTTGCTGTGTTGAAATAAGGTTATCCAGTAAAGAGCAGTGCGTCAAGGTCCTGATCAGTAGTTCTTATAAAAACTGAAAAATAAATAATCAAAGAATGTCAGGAGCTCAATTTATTTTATTATAAAAAAGAGAGGTTCAGTATGAGCCAATGGAGAAGATAAAAATGGCATGCTCCTCATTCTCAGTGTGTATCAGAAAGAATCTATATGGTATTAGGTACAGATATTTGCACATAACTGGCAATTAAAACAGGATATGTGCAATATTAGGACTTAACGACTTTAGGATTGACTAGATTTTTCTATGCCATAAGGTCATAAAATATCTAAATGTGAGTGATGAATAATGATGTATTCTGAAAATGACAGTCCAGTATATAGTGCATCAGTGTTGGGAGAGCGCTTAAAACGCATTCGATTAAATCGAGATATGACACAAGCTGAAGTTGCGAGTAAAGCATGGATCAGTCGAAGAACGGTGTTAAATGCTGAGAAAGGTAATGCGAAACTCTCGGATTTAATTGCAATTCTAGCTGCATTAAACATGATTAATAATTTCAATGTTTTAATACCTGAAGAGTCATTTTCACCTATACAGTTGCTTAAACTAAAAGGCAAAGTTCGCAAAAGAGCATCAGGTAATAACAAGCCACCTGTACTGCAACTGGCAAAACCAAAGTCAGATTGGTGACACACATTTCTGATACGGGACTTATTTAGTATTGAGATCATGTCTGAATGGGCTGACCAAAAGTAAAAATTCGTCTGGGGCTATTTTTGCGATCAAGGTTGGTTGAAGGTCTGTGGTTAGTTAAAATATTATTCATGCATAATGCTATTAATCAGTAGGATGATGCTCCCTCATGACAAATCATATCCAGATTATAGATGGATCATCTTTCAAATCGATCTTCGTAGTAGGCGACTTGCATGGTTCTTATCACTTGCTGATGAGCCATCTCAACGCTATCGATTTTGACTTTGATAAAGATTTGTTGATATGCACGGGTGACCTGGTTGATAAAGGCAAAGAAAATTTAGAATGTTTTTCATTGATTAAAAAACCATGGTTTCGAACCGTTCGTGGCAATCACGAAGAAATGTGTATTAAAAGTCTATTTGATTCAAAGCTTAGACATTTACATGAAAGAAATGGTGGTGAGTGGTTCTATCAGTTGTCATCACATCAGCAGCATAAAATTATCAAAAGCTTTGAAGATTTACCAATCGTTATCGAGCTTGAACTTCTAGATAAACGAATAGGAGTAGTTCATGCAGATATTGATATTCATGAATGGGGCGCTTTTAAAGCAGATATCATGCAAGGTGATTACAGGATTTCAGGAATGGTTTCAGCTTACACAAATGCACTATGGGGGCGTGGAAGAGTAAAGAACTATTCAGATAATTATGATGTTGTAGAGAACATAGATGCTATCTATTTGGGACATACGATCGTCAAGGAAATGACCCGGTTAGATAATTGCTATTACATTGATGTGGGTTCATCCTTTACTCAAAAGCTTTGTATAACAAAAATTAAGTGAATATTTTGCAAGACTGAATAGCTACTGATTTTATAGACACCTTTTAGTTAGATTTGGACTGCCACCACTCTCAGCTGTAACTAAGGGGGGTGAATCTCTACACCTATAAGTCTCAATTTTAAAAAAATTAAGGTTTTTCTATTAAAAACGGCTTTGTTGCACAAAGATTTGAAATGCAAAGCGCCCCTAATTGAGCCAAATTTAAGGCGTAACTTGGGTAAGTGGTCGACCTAATTCCGTAAATCTGTTGAGGACTGCTACACGTGCATGAATT
>NZ_VPEC01000097.1:0-3351 GCF_013417355.1 Acinetobacter sp. YH12255 | reverse complement strand
GAGGGTAAATTTTCAGCGTTGCTGGCTCCCCGTCAGCCGGATTGGGTTGCATCGCAGGGGTGTCGAAAGAGTCAACTGCGGTCCAAAGCTGTTGGACTTGGGTGAAAAGGGCGTTTATTCTTCCTATACGTGAACCGCATCCTACGGAATGAGTAACCCTTGCCCTATTGTGAGTAGAACGTCGTATAATTCAAACGAAAGCAGTTAATAGGTATGAAATATCACAGCACAAAAGAGCGACAGGACATGTTTAGATGATGTTATTATAAAATAATAACATCATGGATGAATAAAAAATAATTTTCTATCTTTACAACTATGTTATACTTCTATGATAAGGCTATGATGGCAAAGCCTTGGTTTTCCTAATCAAATAGTCGCCGAGATGGCTTCAATGCGACAGTAGGTCTACTGTCTCACAATTAATTCATGTATCAGATTTTTGTTCCCTGATGGGAAGTGTTATCCATACGAAAAGAATATGGGTAAAGTGTTACACCTGTATATGACATTCAGAATGTCCTGTCGGGGGAACTGGTACCAATTTAATAAAAGAAAACAGTATAGAAATGACAATCGAAGATATGCAAACATTAGCCCTAGAGCATGGGCTGAGAATTTCGGAAGAGATGAGCGTCAATGAGATGGGCATCGACTTTAGAGTTGCCTTTGTAAAGGAAGTAAACGGTGAGAACTGGGTACTCCGTATACCTCGAAGAAGCGATATGCTTGAACAAATCGAAAATGAAAGTAGAATATTGGATTTAGCCAAAAGAAACCTGTCGATCAATGTCCCTGATTGGAAAATTGTATCGGAGCGCCTAATAGCCTACCCTTTACTGGAGGATGCGCCTGCTCTGACATTCGATGCGATAACACATGAGGTTTCTTGGAACATAGATCGCGATAGCATAGCTTATGTGGAGTCTCTGGCAAAATCATTGGCCGAATTACATCGTATTACAGCTGACGATGTGAGAAAGAGCAACTTGAAAATAATGACTCCAAGTGAATTGAGGACCGAAATAGCTGACCGTATCCACTTGGTGAAATCTGAGATAGGTATCAGCGAGCCGTTGGAAAACAGATACCGTAGATGGTTGGACAATGACCCTTTGTGGCCTGAATTCACTTGTTTCATCCATGGCGATCTCTATGCAGGGCATGTCTTAACCTCGAAGGAAGGTAAGACCTCTGGTATCATAGATTGGTCTACTGCGCATATGGGTGATCCTGCACTGGACTTTTCTGGTCACGTATCGGTTTTTGGAGAGGATAGCCTGAAGAGTTTGATAACGGAGTATGCTAAACAAGGCGGAACGATATGGGATAGGCTCTACGAACAATCTATAGAGAGGGCTGCTGCAGCTCCATTAGCATATGGCGCTTTTGCGGTAGAGTGCAACGACGATAATCATATCAATGCCGCCAGAGCAGCCTTAGGTATTGTTCAATAAAATGATGTGAGGATACTTTTTTAAATGCTAAAATAGGAGTTCGATTGGTGCCACTTAAGAGTATCATTGATTTCTATTTTAGCCAGTATCCTCCACTTTTAGGAGCTCCTCGAAACTCGATTTTATGATCATCTCTTAAGATTTTGAGCCACCGCTCTACTATCTTGACAGGAACTAATAGCTCGTTTACTAAAAATGGTGCACGCTTTCCTGGATTAGTTCTTATCTGATTAAATAGTAGATTTACTCCCTCACTTACTCCCTCATTAGATTCGAAAAGTAGCTTTGATGAGACAATAACTCGAAAACCGTGCTGGAAATTTTCAAAGACAGGGGGACGCAGACCATAGGATGCGAAGCCTTCTTGGATTCGTTTGATGCCTGACCCATATTTTTCAATAAAATGCGCTTCTTTGAACGTGGCAGATATCCTTTTATTGCGCGCCCATGGCGAGTAATCTTCACGAAGAAGCTGATCAATCGTTAAGTTATCAGCTAAACCACCTGGATTGAAAAACTCTATGGAATTGTAATACACCCTGATTATGGAATCGGCAAATTAATTTGGACTTGGGTGAAAAGGGCGTTTATTCTTCCTATTACGTTGTCGGCAGCGGGCCAAAAAGGAATACGTCCATGCCCATCGAGGTGAAACCGGCTGTGAGCGCGGGTTCAAGCATATAGCCCGACAGGCGCGTATCCTTGCCGATCACGACACGATGGCGGTGGTCACCGCGACGAAAGACACGGCCAGCCGCCATGCCGACGCGCAAGGCGGTTTCCGCCGTCATCGCGCCTTCGTTGGCTTTGCCACGAATACCGTCTGTGCCGAAATATTTGCGCACCATAAGGTCGATTATCCTGTCGTCGGGTCGCCCTCAAAGGGGACATGCCTGCTGAACCGCGAATATAGAGAAATATCCCGAATGTGCAGTTAACGAATTCTTGCGGTTTCTTTCAGCGCCGCCAATACCGCCAGCCCGTCGCGCAAGGGGCGCGGCTCGTGTGTGCGGATGAAGTCAGCTCCACCTGCGGCGGCGGCAAGCTCTGCAGCGAGTGTCGCGGCCCCGACATCCCCCGGACCACGGCCTGTGAGCGCGCGCAGAAAGGATTTGCGCGAAACAGACAGAAGCACCGGCAAATCGAAGCGCAGCCGCAATTCATCGAACCGCGCCAGCACCGAGAGCGAGGTTTCGGGAGCAGCCCCCAGAAAAAACCCCATGCCGGGATCAAGGACAAGGCGGTTGCGTTTGATACCGGCACCCGTCAGCGCCGCGATGCGCGCGTCAAAGAACGCCGCAATGTGATCCATGATGTCGCCAGCGGGTGCCTCGCGCCGATCTGCCTGCCCGTCTTGCACCGAATGCATAACGACGAGTTTGGCAGATGATTTCGCCAATTGCGGATAGAACGCAGCGTCTGGAAAACCGCGAATATCATTGAGATAGGCCACACCACGCGACAAGGCATAGGCTTGCGTCGCGGGTTGATAACTGTCGAGCGAGACGGGAATGCCATCTGCCTTGAGCGCGTCCAGCACCGGCGCGATACGCGCGATTTCTGTGTCGGACGAAACAGGCGCGGCGTCGGGATTGCTGGATGCCGGACCGAGGTCGATCACATCTGCCCCCTCGGCCATCAGCTTACGCGCCTGCGCAATGGCTGCGTCTGGCGCCAGATACCGGCCTCCATCGGAGAAACTGTCCGAGGTTATGTTGACGATGCCGAAAATGATGAGCGATTTATTCATGGGGGCTTCTATAATAATCTCTGTACACGACAAAAATAGATAACTCATTGAAATAATGTCACAATAATTGTTTTCTAACGACGAATACTATGACACATCTCAATGAGTTATATCTTATCTTAAACAAATCTCTAAAATGGAACA
>NZ_VPEC01000096.1:0-3601 GCF_013417355.1 Acinetobacter sp. YH12255 | reverse complement strand
TTCGGATCAACTCCATGGTTTCGGACCCACTTTAGCGCATGAAAAGCTCACTACCGTTCATGGATTCGATCTTTCAGTGGAAACCCTGCGTTGCTGGATGATTGCAGCCGATTTATGGATTCCTCGCGCCAAGCGCCTGAAACGCCCGTATCAGCCTCGATATAACCGGGATTGTTATGGTGAACTGATCCAAATTGATGGCTCACATCATGACTGGTTTGAAGGACGAGCACCTAAATGCTGTTTACTGGTGTTTATTGATGATGCCACAGGAAAATTGCAGCATTTACGCTTCTGTGAATCAGAATCAACCTTTGACTATATGATTTCAACACGCCTGTATGTTGAACAGCACGGTAAGCCCTTAGCGTTTTACAGCGATAAACATTCAGTGTTTAGGGTAAATCAAAGCAGTAAGAAAGACACCAGGATTACCCAGTTTGGACGCGTACTCAGTACCCTCAAAATCGATATCATCTTCGCTAACTCACCCCAGGCCAAAGGTCGTGTGGAACGAGCGAATAGAACACTTCAGGATCGTCTGATTAAGGAGATGCGCCTGGAAGGTATCAATTCGATTGCAGATGCGAATAAGTGGTTGCCCTGCTTTATTGAGCAATTTAATCGTAAATTTGCCAAGATGGCTTTTAATCCCAAGGATCTACACCGGACTGTCACTGAAACAGCCGAAGAGTTAGATGATGTTTTTACCTGGCGTGAACCACGCAGAGTGACGAAAAGCCTGACCATTACTTATGATAAATGTGTATATCTCTTGGAGAATACAGAAGAAAATCAAAGGTTGATCGGCAAGTATCTTGAATTTCTAGAATACCCGGATGGTACTGTGGCCATCATGCATGAAAGTCGGAAGATCAATTACAGCATCTTCGATAAATTAAGTCAGCTGAACCAGCGAGAGATTGTTGAGAATAAACGGTTGGGTGCTGTTCTGAATCATATCCAACAGCAGCATGAAGAACTGGAACAGCAAAACAAACGCAATCGTTCTCAAAAGATGCCAAGCAGACGTGCACAGAAAACAGCAATTCAACAGCGAAATCTGAATCCTGTGCTTGACTTGGAAATGTCCATATAGGACATTTCTATTTGGTTATTAGGTAGGACATTTCTATTTGGTTATTAGGTAGGACATTTCTACTTAGGAATAACATGAAATGTTAGAACCCATTTAAAGTGTCTATATTCTCACCAATAAAAATGTCTAGTTTATGATGGTTTTTATCACCATGGACTGGATATAAAATATAGATGCTGATCACTATGTCGGATAAAGAACTTAAACGATTGTCGGTCTTGCAGGAAATCTGCGATCAACGCATAACTCAATCCCAGGCTGCTCAGCTACTTCTACTTCATATTTCAGAATGTCAGGTCAGACGCTTACTGCAGAAATACAAAGTTCAAGGTCCAGCTGCATTAGCCCATACGGGTCGTGGCCAAACCAGCAATTCCAGGCTTTCTTAAGAACTCAGACTCAAGTGCCTCAATATTGTTTCTGATCAACTGCATGGTTTCGGACCAACCTTGGCGCATGAAAAGCTTATTCAACAGGAGTTATGGTTCATTCTGACCAAGGCAGTCAGTACTGTAGTCGTGCTTTTAGAGCACTATTATTGACGAATAACTGTATTCAAAGTATGTCACGCAGTCTTGCGCAGTACACTGCTCATGTTGGGACAATGCAGTGACTGAAAGCTTCTTTCATACATTGAAAGGTCATGTAATCCATGGCGTGTGTTTGCCACTCGAAAAGAAGCGAATGCTGTCTTGTTTGACTATATCGAGATTTATTACAATCGAATCAGAAGACATTCTGCAAATGGCTGGTTAAGTCCTGAAGCCTTTGAACAAAAATATTGTAAGAATTTAGAGGGATCGACTGTCCACAATACTGTCTAGGATCAGATAAAGGATTCTGCATCTGAAAAAGGCCTTTAGCTTAATTCTGAGCTTCGACTAATGACAAAATATAAGACTTCTACCTCTGAAAATTATAAAAAATCAATTGTTTTGATCTTTAAAGAATGAGGATATAGTATTTGTGAAATTACTTAGCTGCTTAAAACTTAATTCTAATTGGTTAATAGGTGAAAAATGAAATTAGCAGAAGCTCTCTTACTTCGAAGTGATCAACAAAAAAAAATTATTTCACTAAAACAACGTATCAATGCAAATGTATTGGTACAAGATGGTGATAAACCATCTGAAGATCCTAATGAACTATTAAAACAAGTATTTTCTTTAATTCAAGAATTTCAAAAATTAAGTTATGCAATTCATGAAACTAATGCTTTAACAAAATTAAATGATGGTCGTTCTCTACTTGCTTTATTGTCTTTGCGTGATGAATTTGTAGAACAGCACAAAACCCTAACTGCAGCAATAAGTAATACATCTCGTGAATCTGATCGTTATAGTACGCGGGAAATAAAGTGGCATAAAGTTATTCCAGTTTCATCATTACAAAAACAAGCTGATGATATTAGTCTTAAATTACGTGATTTAAATGTGTTAATTCAGTCGAATAATTGGAAAATTGATTTGATTGAAGCCTAATAGTCCTTTAGATATAATCAAGTTGAACATACTGGGCGAGTACAAGATCCCTTACTTCCACAACATAGGATTGTAAATAAAGTGTAGTGGCTTGCAAAGCAAGTGGATAAGCTTAAAATTTTAAGTACAAATCAATCCATCACTTGGCAGAACTCAAATCTTTGTGCAAACAAAGTTACACGTTACTTATAACTACCATGTACTGACAGTATGTTCACCTCAATTACTAAAAATAAAGAAATGAGCAAGCATCAGCTGAAGCACATTCCTATTTTTAATTCGGTTCGGCTTTGTTGCATAACGAGCTGAAAGACAGATTTTGAAAATAGCGGATTCAAATCACAAGTGCGACACATTTGTAGTTAGGTGAAAAAGTTAGGTGTATTCGTAGAATCATTAGACTTTTTCAACTCGCAATTGGAAAGCACGCAATGAAGAAATACACCCAACTCTCTCAAGATGAAAGTAAGCATCCGCTGAGCCCCACTTTTCCTCACTCATGAATACCACGATAGTGTCCACTAAACTTTAAGTGGACACCTATTTATGGATTTAAAGACAGTTATAGACAGCACACCAATGCTAAAAAAGCCCCGTCGAACCTTCACGGCTGAATTTAAACATCAACTTATTCAGCAATGCCAGCAGCCAGATACATCAGTGGCTAACTTAATCGCTGCACTGGTAAACCGAATGAACTTGTAATAACGACTTTCGCAAGAGGTCTAGTGATCTGTACTCAATAAAAATATTAAATTCCCCTTTATGCTTATTAGCAAAACAAGATTCACATTTAACGAAATACGAGAAAATTAATTTTGATGATTTAAAAAATGAGAATTTTATATTTTATACAGATGATTTCAGTTTAACCCCCATCATATTAAGTGAAGCGTAAGCGTCCGCTGAACCCCATGCCTATTTTTTAATTTTGGTCGGATTTCCAGCGGTGTGGCAGTAATTCTTCTATTTGGGTCACTTTATGTGTCGGCAGCCTTTTCAGCACATCACTGAGATAGGC
>NZ_VPEC01000095.1:0-3728 GCF_013417355.1 Acinetobacter sp. YH12255 | reverse complement strand
CATGAGAAAGCCCATATAAATGGGTAATGTACAAGTTGCTGTAGAAGCATGTTTAATTCGTCTGATCACAGATACTTTATAAAGTATTTTAATACTTTTTTGAATCCGTCAATGCGTAAGTCCTAAAATACTGCTTTTATCCAATCAGCTTGAGATAAAATTTTCCATTAAAAAAGCCTGCTACAGGCTTTTTTAACAAAGAGTGAAATCAAAGTATTAATCACGGCGATCGCGTGGACGCTGCTGTTGCTGTTGCCGTCGATTATCGCTCCAGCGTGGGTTAGATGAACGGTTTTGCTGGGCTTTTTTGGCACGTTGATCGGTGATCCGTTTACGATCCTGCTCCAGGCGGCGTTTATTACGTTCTGTTTCAGCCTGTTTTTGCCGTTGGCTCATCATGTTTTTACGCTGCTGTTCCTGGCGTTGTCGTTCCAGCTGGCTTTTACGTCGGTCCTGTTCTAACTGTCTTTTACGGTCCTGTTCCCAGTTACGACGCTGCACTTCCTGTTTACGTCGATCCAGTTCAATACGTTTACGTTGCTGTTCATATTCCCAGCGTTGCCGATCATAACGACGCTGTTGCTCATAACGACGATCCTGTTCATAGCGGCGATCAGAACGCTGATCATAACGGCCATCGTAGTAGCCACCATCTTCAGGGAAAGCAACACAGCCTACAGCCAAAAATGCAGTCGCCAGAGACAGAGCTATAATTTTGCCAGCCATAGGCATTCTCCCAACTTGAAATAAAAAATATACTGAAGCTCGCAAAACTACGTCAAAAATACCATTTAAACGGTCAATGACATCTTTTATAAATCAGGTTAACGTATTGGATAAATACTATATGTACTTAGATATTAAGACTTATATAAGAATATGGTCACTGAAACGCTAATCGTGTAGAAACTATGAAGAATTAAGAGAATAAGGACTAAAAATAATGACTGTGAATCATCCAGTACTGAAAAGTGTCATGGAGAAAGGGCAAGGCACAGCAGCGCGTATGCTGGATCGCTTACCTGGTATTGCACAAGACGCATTGGTTAAGGCTTTGGACTATCCTCATCACTATCCTGATTTAGACCCCATGGTCAAATGCCTGATGGCGATTCAGCTTAAACAGGGGCATGGCAGCTTTCTGAGTGAAGATGTCGCACAGGCACGGGTGGCGTTTGATGCGCGCATGAAAACAATTCAGGCCAGACCGACTGCTGTGAAAATGGTAGAAGAGCTGCGTCTGCCTTTGCAAAGTGGCAGCATCTTTGCCCGGCATTATCATCCAGCTCCACAAAAGAAGTTGCCGATGGTGATTTTTTATCATGGCGGTGCATTTATGGTGGGCGGTCTGGACAGCCATGATGAATTCTGTCGCTTGCTGGCAGTACATGCCAAAGTACAGGTGTTAAGCGTGGCTTATCCGCTGACGCCAGAATTTAGCCCCTTGCAGATGGTACAGGTTTGTGAAGATGCCCTGGCGTGGGCACATCAGCATAGCAAGCAGCTAAAAGTCTATAAAAACCGGATTGCCTTGGCAGGGGACAGTGCCGGCGGAAATCTGGCTACTGTTGTAGCTCAGCGCAGTGTAGGTAAATCTTATGCCGCACGAGCGCAGCTTTTGCTTTATCCGGCGGTCGACTTTAAAAGTCGCCATCCATCTTTTTATGCCTATAAAGATGGACTGGTACTTTCAGAGCAGGATATTGATCTGGTGACCTTCATGTATGCCCAGACCCATCAGATTGAATTAGATGATCCACTGATTTCACCGACCTATGGTGAATTGCAAAACTTGCCGCCGAGCTATGTGATTACCGCACGTCATGATGTCCTGCATGATGAAGGTTCAATCTATGCGCATAAACTACGTCAGAATGGTGTGAGTGTTCATTATCATGAATATACCGACCAGGCACATGGTTTTATCAACCTGACGCCGATCTCCCGCCGTGCCAAAAAATATGTGATTGAGATCAGCAAAAATTTCCGCAAATTCTGGGACAAAAATAGTTAAATCCAAGGCGTGAATGCAAAAAGGTGTTTCTCATGAAACACCTTTTTTTATAGATAGGTTTTTATCAATTCTTATACTTTGCTGCTAATCTGCGCTTCAGGAAAGATCAGATTGAATTTGGGAACATAAAAGCTTTGCAGCAATTTGGCTTTGGAAAAGTCTGGAAATATATTGTCGATATCTTGCCATTCTACTTGCGAGAGTTTGGAGAGATGACCACGGAATTGTGGGCTGAACTGAAAACGCTGACCTTTCCAGGCTTGCTGAATTTTGAGCATAGAGGCTGGAATATGATGACTATTAATATAGAACTTGCGCGCAGATTTGGTTTTTTTGAGTCGAATCGTCATACGCTGGTTTTGATACTGAATATGACACAATATTTCCTGATTTTTTTCCTGCCATTCAAATTCTGCATGTTCTTTGGGAATACCCCATAAATGCTGGCCGTGTATGACAGATTCATGAGTAGAGACATAAATTTTAGGAATCGAGCTGAGGCGTCGTTTACTAATTAAAGGATGATCCAGAATCAGTAACTCATCATAAGGACCAATTGGTGAAGAATGATAACGCACCAATAACACTTGTACCACGCGACCCAGTGGGGAGGGGGCAATACGGAACTGCTTGGCTTGCTGAATAAAGCCGGGTGTTAGCCAGTAATTCAAAATAAAACCTTCGCCCTGTAAATGCCAAGGCGGAAACTGGTGGATATTTTGCTCCTGTAATAATGCATGGCTCATTCTTATTCTCTTGTCTTTAGTCGGCAGGCAACTGCATTATGAGTTATAAAAGATTAATATACAGTCATTCACAACCATTACTTCTAAGTAGATGAGTTAAAAAATGTTAAAGAAATCATTATATGCGATCGCCCTTACTGCCATCAGTCTGCCAGGTTTTGCTGCCAATACCCTTATTGAGATGAAAACTTCATCGGGAAATATTGAAATTGAGCTCTTTAATGATCAAGCCCCGATCTCGGCAAAGAACTTTGAAAACTATGTAAAGAGCAACTTCTATAAGGACACTATCTTTCACCGGGTCATTCCCGGCTTTATGGTGCAGGGTGGGGGCTTTGATAGCAACATGCAGGAAAAGGCCAATACCCAAGCTCCAATTAAAAATGAATCATCGAATGGTCTGCAAAATAAACGCGGTACTTTAGCGATGGCGCGTACCAATCAGCCGGATTCTGCACGAGCACAATTCTTTGTAAATCTGGTCGATAACGATTTTCTGGATCGTTCTGCCCGAAATGCAGGCTATGCGGTCTTCGGTAAGGTCACTAAAGGTATGGATATTGTCGATCAGATTGCCAAAGTGCCGACTCGAAACTATGGAATGCATCAAAATGTGCCGGTGAAGCCTATCAAGATCAACAGTGTGAACATTAAAGCGCCAGTTGTGAGAAACTAGGTACAGAATAAAACAGAAATATTTAATTCATATTTCTGTTTTAAAAATATGTAGTTATGTGATGTTTTGTATAAATACGAACCAAATTGGTGCATAAAAATAAAACAGTCGTGATTCCTGTGAGTTAAAAGCGCTTGCACCTGTAGGAAATTACCCTATAATGAGCCCATACCGACGAGATAGACGGAAACGAACGAAGCAAATTGCTGAGTTGTTAAGTATATCGAAGTCCAGCTTCTTGCACTGACGAGGTGTTAGAAAGATCATTAAGAGATTATGAAGAACAACTTGT
>NZ_VPEC01000094.1:0-4030 GCF_013417355.1 Acinetobacter sp. YH12255 | reverse complement strand
GCGACTCATGAGTGCTCGGTTATATGCGGGCCAATTGGTTGTGCGGTAGATTTTGTGTGTAGGCTTCTTCATTTGAAAATTATATCGCTGAAAAAGCCTTTACAGATAGGTTTGTGCAACAAAGCCCCCATAAACTACTAAATTAAAACCCGCTTAATGTACCTTACTAATTATCTTTTAAAAATGCAGCTCTTCTATCCGACACGGTTTTCCGTATAAATAGCCTTGATAGGTGTGACACCCCATACTCTGCAATAACGCGCGCTGGGCTTCTGTTTCAACACCCTCAGCTATGACTTGCAGTTCCATTGAGTTGGCTAATGTTATAACTGCCTGAGCGATGGCCCTATCATTACTGCTATTGATAATATCTCGAACAAACCCTTGGTCAATTTTCAACTGATTTATAGGCAATTGTTTTAAGTAGGATAAGGATGAATAGCCTGTACCAAAATCATCGATTGAAAAAGTCACGCCGTGCTGCTGCAACTCTTTCATCTTAGCTTTAACATCAGGAATGTTATTTGCGAGCAACGTTTCCGTAATTTCCAGCTTTAGCAACTGTGGATTTGCACCTGAGGTTTTCAATGGATTTAAAACAGTCTGAACAAAATTATCTTTGCTAAATTGAACTACGCTTATGTTAACCGCAATGCTTAGGTGTTGTTTTTCGGATTCTAAAGACCATTTTGCCAGAGTGGCGCAAGCTTCCTCTAGCACCCACTCGCCAATCGGTACAATAAGACCTGTTTCCTCCGCTAATGGGATAAATTGCAGTGGCGACACCATGCCTTTTTCTGGGTGTATCCAGCGTAACAATACCTCAACACCAATACACTGCTTCAGGTGATTGACCTGTTTTTGATAGAAAAGTACAAATTGCTGGCTTTGTATTGCAGAGTATAAGTCGCTAATAATTGCTGCTCTTGAGCTTACTGCAACTTGCATTTGCGGGTCAAAAAACTGCACACCATTTCGGCCAGCATATTTAGCCTTGTACATAGCCATATCAGCTTGCTTTAACAAATCTTCTTTTGACAGATTTTCACTGTTAAAAAGTGTTACACCAATGCTTGCCGAACTATTGTAAGTTAGACCGTCAAGATTATATTCCCTTGTTAAATTACTCACGATTTTTTGTGCAAGTCTCTCAGCCTGGTTCGCTGCTAATGTTGGTTCATGACTTAAATCTGATGCCATAATAACAAACTCATCGCCGCCTAAACGCGCTACGGTATCACCTTGTCTCACTGAGTTGACAAGACGCTCAGCGACCTGACACAACAGCAAATCACCTTTATTATGACCAGCACTATCATTAAGGTTTTTAAAGTTATCTAAATCAAGAAAAAATAATGCTGAGAAGTTCCTTGTACGAACGCTATGATTTATAGCTCCCGTCAATCTGTCCAACAACAGACGTCGATTAGGTAGCAATGTTAATGGGTCATAAAATGCTAACTGGTGAATTTCATTTTCACGTTGTTTACGCTCAGTGATATCCCTGACAACACCGATAAAGTTAACTTCACCAGCCATTTGAACTTCAACTACACCAAGCTCGATTGGAAACATAGAACCATCTTTGCGCAAGGCCTCAAGCTCACGAATACGCCCAGTAATGTCACTGACACCACGTTCTATATAATTTGATAAGTAGCTATCGTGATGCTCTCGATGAGGTGACCCCATCAACATGCTAATATTTTTGCCAAGCGTTTCATCTTCCGTATAGCCGAAGATTTCCTGTGCGGCTTGGTTAAATGTCAGAATTTTACCACGACCATCAATAGTAATAATGCCATCAAGCAACCCTTCAACAACAGCTTCCATCTGCCTTGACTTATCACTAAGCGCTTTTTCTGCAATTATTTGGTCATTGATATCAAAGTGTGTACCCAATAACCATAGAGCTTTGCCATCATATGTCCTTGAAGAAATACGCCCTCTGGTGTTTATCCATTTCCATTCACCATTTTTGTGTTTCATACGAAGATTGGCTTCATATATGGGTATTAGGCCTGACATGTGCTTTTCAAGAATAGTTGCACAATAAGCCAGGTCATCAGGATGCGTTAGCCTTTCCCACGTGTATCTGTTTCCCGGTAATAACTCAGAAAGTGTGTAACCCAGTAATGCGGCCCATTCATCATTGATAATCAACTCGCCTGTTTGAATATTAAAATGCCATGTGCCTATATTGTTAGCGTCTATTACGGCCTTAAGTAAATTCTGACTGTTCCTTATGAGCTCTTCATCCTGTTTCTCTTTTGTAATATCTGTTTCAATTGCAATATAGCCGCTCAAACTACCACTTTCACTAAACAGCGGGTTACAAGCTATTCTCACCCAGTAGGAATTTTGCGCTTTTGAATAATTTACAACATCAACATTAAAGCCGTTCTGTTGAGCAAGCGCATCTCTCATTATTGCAACAGTGGCAGGATCAGTGTCGGGCCTTTGTAATAACTCCCCAGGCTTTTTACCCTGCATTTCTTCAATGCTATATCCTGTAAGAAAGGAGAAGGCTTCATTAATCCATATAATTCGACCTTTGACATCAGTTATTACCACACCATTGGTTGTCTGCCTTGCAACTTCAGAAAGGCGTCTTATTTCTGACTGCGCTTCAACTTGTGCAGAGGTATTACGAATGACCACTAATACTTCATTATCATCAATCTTTTTGTATCGGGCTTCGAACGATTGATTTGACTTTTCAAACGTGTAGTTATGATGAATCACATCGTTGTTACAAAAGGCTTGCTTGAGGCACTCTACGAGTTGATGACCTAGCTCATTGGGTAGTATCTCATGAACGGTACGCCCCAAAATCGCTTGTTGAGGTTTAAGTAAGTCAGGATGCTCTTTGCAAACCAAAAAACGAAAGTTTCGGTCAATAACAAATACCATATCAGGCAGTGTTGCCAGTATTGAGGTTGTTTTTGCCATGCCTTTTAAAAACTGCTCTTGAAGTCGAGCTTGATCTTCTTTGGCAATTTCATACTCAACCATGTCTGCAAATTCGCGCAGTTCTTGCTGCTCTTTTGCTGAAAAGTCTCTGGCCACGGAGTCAATGAGACATAGAGTGCCGATGGGTTGCCCACTTGTCTCTCGCAGCGGTGCACCCGCATAAAAACGAATATGCGGCGCGTGGGTTACTAAAGGATTTGACGAAAAGCGCTCATCTTTTGTTGCATCTGAAACAATTAAAATATCCTCATGCAATATCGCATGGCCACAAAATGAGATATCACGGCCTGTTTCACAAGCGTCAAGACCCACTTTAGATTTAAACCATTGCCGGTCACTATCCACCAAAGAGATAAGGCATATTGGCACTTTAAATACAGACGCTGCTAATCTTGTAATGCGGTCAAAGCGCTTCTCTGCTGGCGTATCCAGCAAATTAGTTCGCTGTAATGCAAGTAAACCAGCAGCTTCATCAACAGGGAATTCAGGTGCGTTCAAAACGTTACTCCAATAATTTGCTGCTTAATCGATTATTATCAATTGTACTGCAAGAATACACTGTTAAATGTTTTAGGCTTTCACTTGAAAGATTACCGCTTAAACCGTACTACCAGTTTATGAAGCTCATCAGCAATCTTGTTCAAATAAATAATCGTCTCTGAAAGCTGCATCGAGCTGTCATTACTTAAATCGGCAAGCGTTGAAATATTTACTATTTGCAGGTTAATGTCTTCAGTAACATGGGCTTGCTCTTCCACTGCTGCAGCCATTTGGGTCGACATAGAAGCGATTTGACCTATGGATTCTGAAATACCGCTTAACATTTTGCCGCTTTCAATAACATTAGAGAGTCCCTCTTCGGCATCAATAATAGCGCCTGCATCAGCGATTTTTACTGCATCACCTGCTCGATGAGTTAACTCGGTGACGATTGAGGTGGGCTGCATGGCACATGCACGTCGTAAATTTCATGAACTGCATGTGACCGGGAAAAGTCAGATCGCTGAACAGGCATTAGTGCTGATTCAGAAACTGTATGCCATAGAAGCAGAACTCA
>NZ_VPEC01000093.1:0-4053 GCF_013417355.1 Acinetobacter sp. YH12255 | reverse complement strand
TAAATCCTATAGAACAGATGTGGGCATGGGTTAAACGTAAGCGTAAAGAATGGTTGATCGACTCAGTCGATGAATTATTTCGAGTTTTTTTCGAATCCTGTATGGATAATAAAGTAGTTTGACTATAGTGCCAAAGAAGGTGTGATTATTGAACGTGATGACAGTGAAAATAATCTGGGCGGCTATAAAAAATTAATCAAGGTCAGATTGAATCAGTCCGGTGAGTCTGTCGCACGTGAAGAACTGGTTAATTTAATGGATCTGGCCAATCCAGATTTACTTTATGGTCCGGTACGTCCGGGAGATCTTGCCACCGGTCAGCGCTTTGGTTTTCCATTTCAGACCATTGAAGACATTATTATTGAAGGGCCTGATTTAATTACCGTCTTGAATGACAATAACTTTCCCGGTTCAAGTGGTCGTAATCGAAATCTGGCAGATGATAATGAAATTATTCAAATCCGATTAGCTCAAGCATTATATTAATTTCAGTTTTTTCTCAATTTTAAAACGTTCCCTGAGTCTGAGAACTCAGGGATTTTTATATCGAAGAAGTAGCTTGAATTGTTAAGAAATCATTAAAAACTGGACGCATGGGTTTAGAATTTTGAGCAAAGCTTAAGACTTTAGTCGCATATTGCCTGAAAATTAGCTGTGTTGAACTAAGTTGTTGCACGAACATGGCGATAAGAATCATTAAAAATAATAAATAAGAGTTAGTGGCATGTGTCGTGCTGAAGACAACGAATAATAACTCACAGGAGGTGAGTAAAAATGGTAGAAAACACGAAAATGGCAGCAAATACGGTTAGTGTGAATGATGTGATTGATCAGGCAAAATTCAATAAATTTCACTTAAGCATTGTATTGTGGTGTTTGTTTATTGTTCTATTTGACGGGTATGATTTAGCAATTAACGGTGTCGTTCTGCCTCTACTGATGCAGGAGTGGGGCATGAGTGCTGTTGAAGCAGGCATGCTTGCCAGTACAGCACTAGCCGGCATGATGTTTGGTGCCATGCTGTTTGGGATGCTTGCAGACAAAATCGGTCGTAAAAAAGTGATTTTAATTTGTGTCACTTTATTTAGTGCTTTTACATTTTTGGGTGGATTTACCACCACTCCAACAGAGTTTGGTATTTTACGTTTTATTGCCGGCTTGGGCATAGGCGGGGTATTACCTAACCTGGTTGCGTTAACCTCTGAATATGCGCCTAAACGTTTAAAAAGTACACTTGTAACCACCATGTTTAGTGGTTATGCCGTAGGTGGGATTATGGCTGCATTATGTGGTACATGGTTTACTCCAAGTTTTGGTTGGGAAATTATGTTCTTCATTGCAGGTATTCCCTTACTTTTTGTTCCATTGTTTTGGAAGTTCTTACCTGAGTCTCTAACTTTCTTGGTTAAAGAACAAAAAATGAATGAGGCACGTCATTTTATAAAACGAGTTGAGCCAACTGCAGACGTACGAGCAGACACTGAACTGGTTCTAGCCACAGGCGATCAGACACAAAGTGCATCAGTAAAAGCGTTATTTACAGAAAATCGTGCAATGGGAACATTCTTATTCTGGATTGCTTTCTTTATGTGCTTGCTCATGCTTTATGCACTTGGAAGTTGGCTGCCAAAACTCATGATGGCTGCGGGATATTCTTTAGGCAGCAGTTTAATGTTCTTATTAGCACTGAATATTGGTGCCGTGATCGGAACCATTAGCGGTGGTATTCTGGCAGACCGTTTTGACTTTAAACCTGTTCTTATTAGTATGTTAACTGTGGGTGTACTGTCTCTGGTTGGTTTAGGCTTTAACTCTCCAACACCTGTTATTTATTTACTTGTCAGTTTGGCAGGTGCTTCATCTATTGGTACCAGTATCTTGTTATATAGCTATGTTGCTCAATACTATCCTGTTGCAGTACGTTCTACCGGTATTGGTTGGGCGTCTGCTGTGGGGCGTACAGGTGCAATTGTGGGTCCAATTGTGATTGGTATGCTGCTGGGTATGGAATTACCACATAAATGGAATTTCATCGCGGTTGCCATGCCGGGTATTATTGGCATCATCGCTATTTCAATGATTCGTCAACCACAACCCGGTCGCGTTCAGGTGAAACAATTAAAAGCAGCCAAAATTTAAACGATCCTCATAGATTCATTCAGCTAAAAAAGCCCCTTTGTCTGAAGGGGTTTTTTATATTTTTAGTATGAAATAAAACCACTCAAAAAAAGTGATTGAGCTAAAAAATCTACAAATTCTGCTTAAATTAAAGTCATTATTATTAATGGCTTAAAATTTAACTTTAATAATAATGTGACATATCACGCAAATAAATGGCATTACATTTGTCATAGCAGAATATCAATTAGTCTTATTGTGCCTTAAATCCCGCTTGCGTATATTGCCTGACATTGAAGATTGCCTTCAATCTTCAACAAAGATGTTATGGACAAGTACTCATGGGAGATGAGAATGATGACAACGGAAAAAATAGATGTAAATTCTGTAGTCGATAATGCGAAATTCACGCCTTTCCACTTCAATGTAGTTGCTTGGTGTTTACTCATTATCTTATTTGATGGCTACGATTTAGCAATCAATGGTGTGGTTTTACCCTTACTGATGCAAGACTGGGGCTTAAGTGCAGTGCAAGCGGGCATGCTTGCAAGTACCGCACTGGCTGGCATGATGTTTGGTGCGATGATCTTCGGTTCCCTCGCGGACAAGATCGGTCGTAAGAAAGTGATCATGATCTGTATTGTATTATTCAGTGGTTTAACTTTTGCGGGTGGCTTTGCCTCAAATCCAACCGAATTCGGTATTTTACGTTTTCTTGCCGGTCTGGGTATTGGTGGGGTCATGCCGAATCTGGTGGCATTGACTTCGGAATATGCGCCACAAAAAATGCGCAGTACCTTGGTAACCACCATGTTTAGTGGTTATGCCGTCGGTGGTGTAATGGCTGCGTTATTGGGTTCATGGTTTACCCCAAGTTTTGGTTGGGAAATCATGTTCTTTATCGCGGGTATTCCATTATTTTTATTACCAGTGATCTGGAAATTCCTGCCTGAATCGCTGGCATTTATTGTGAAGCAAAACAAGCAGGCTGAAGCACGTCAAATCGTACGTCGTCTGGCACCAAATCTAACGGTTACCGAGAATACAACGCTTACCCTGCCACAGGAAAATGTGCCTGAAGCAGCGAACGTGGTGAGCTTGTTCCGTCGTGGCCGTGCGGTCAATACCTTATTGTTCTGGGTCGCGTTCTTCACTTGTCTGTTAACCATGTATGCTTTAAGTAGCTGGTTACCGAAGTTGATGATGGCAGCGGGCTACTCGATGGACAACAGTCTGATGTTCATGATGGTGATGAACGTGGGTGCGGTCGTGGGTATTGTGGGTGGTGGTATTCTGGCGGATCGTTTCCACTTGAAACCGGTACTGATGTTCCTGGGTATTATGGGTGCGATTGTGATGAGCCTGATGGGCTTCCAGTCGAATTCGTTCCTGCTTTACATTTTGGTGTTCTTGGCGGGTGCAGCGTCGATTGGTTCGCAAATGTTGCTATATAGCTATGTTGCGCAGTTCTACCCACTTGCGGTACGTTCGACAGGTATTGGCTGGTCTTCTGCGATTGGTCGTATGGGCGCGATTGTAGGGCCAATCCTGATCGGTGGCTTACTGGGTATGAACCTGCCAGCTTACTTCAACTTTATGGCAGTCGGTTTACCGGTGCTGATTACTACAATTGCGGTTGCCTTGATCATGCATGACAATGAGTCTGAAAAGATTGGTTCAATTGAACCCGCAGTGTCTAAAGCTTAAAGCTAAGGATCAAATAAGAAGCCTCCGAAAGGGGGCTTTTTGTTATATAGATTTAGATAAAGTTTTTTGGGTGTTCTTTAAATCAAGTTAATAACTTATATAGAGGTGGATCAGGAAATTTGAACAACACTTATAAGTGATATTTTGCTCCCCAAATGATGTTATAAACATCAATATATGGAGTATTTTATGACACGTAGACCAAGAAGAAATCATTCAAATGACTTT